>JAEWEH010000237.1 GCA_023389535.1 Pseudomonadota bacterium | reverse complement strand
GCCTTTTAACTGTTGCAAT
The DNA here is from genome assembly GCA_023389535.1 of Pseudomonadota bacterium. Lineage (GTDB taxonomy): Bacteria > Pseudomonadota > Gammaproteobacteria > Burkholderiales > Burkholderiaceae_B > UBA6240. Next base: position 4,433 of record JAEWEH010000237.1, on the reverse strand, counting down.
AGTTGCCAGCCGCTCGTGACGGAACAGACGGGGGATGTGCGCTGACGGCCGTTTCCCTCTCGGCTTTGCCGACTCTTATTTTTTAGGTATTGCCATTGTTTAGAGACTTGGTCGACGATCTGGATAATTACTCGCCCCAACCGGAACAATTCCTGGATGTGCCGTTCGTGCCTAGCGACGATGGCATCATCGAAGCCATGCTGAACCTGGCCGAAGTCGGGCCCACAGACCTACTGTATGACCTGGGCTCGGGCGATGGCCGCATTTTGATTGCCGCCGCCAGAGGCCGGGGCGCACGCGGTATTGGCATCGAAATCGATCCCGTACGCGTCGCGGATGCCATGGAGTATGCGGGAGACGCCCGCGTTGAGTTCCTGGTTGACTTTGTTGAAGAAGATATTTTCACCGCCGACTTCAGCGAAGCGACTGTAGTGACCTTATACCTTCTGGATGCGGTCAATGTCAGATTGCGGCCTCGGTTACTCAGCCAGCTTCGCCCTGGCACACGCATTGTCTCGCACACCTTTGACATGGGCGACTGGAAAGCCGATGAGCGGCTCCAGTTGAGCGGCGTCAATCTTTATAAATGGATTGTACCGGCCAGGGTTGAAGGTGTGTGGGAGTGGGAAAGTCTGGACGGCCGGTTGTATCGCGTTGAACTGCGGCAAAAATATCAGGAATTGGCGGGAAGCGCCTGGCTGGCGGGCGAAGCTGTGCAACTGGAAAGCGCGGTACTGCGCGGAGGCTCTTTGGAGCTCGACATCCGGCAAGACGAAAAAGCCGCGCTGAAACACTTCACGTTGGATTTTGAGAACGGCGAGCTGCAGTCCATCTGGGAAGAAACCTGATCATGCTCGACATGGCAACGAAACGCTTGACGCGGAAAGCTTCTTGCTGGACGGGGCAGCATCAAAAAGTACCCGCATAGACCGCGCAGCTTTTGCAGATGTCAGGAGGGTCGTCACCGTCCAGCCGGGCACGAAAGGCGTCGTATGCCTCGTTGTTCCAGATCGCCTCGACACCATCCTGCGCCATATTGCCAAAATTGATGCGATCTGGCGTCGCGACCATACAGCACGGCATGGCTTCGCCGTTGTAGCTGATATAGGCGCCACGCCGCGGCCAATTGCATCGGGGATACGTGGCTTTGCGTGGAATGTTGGGCTGCGGCGTGATGTTGGGCAGCCGCAATGCCACGCCCAGCGCCGCTGCGGCATCGCGGGCTGCGCTGAAATGCCGCGCTACGTGCTCGGGATCATGATGCAACAGCGTTTGCTCGTCGACGAAGCGTCGCATCGGGCGGTAGTGTTCAGGCAGTGTCTCTTCACCAAAATCGTGGCATAGGTGCTGGACAGAAACATCGCTGATGCCGTGCGTATGGGCCAGACCCACGATCGCGGCCAGCTGGTGCAAATTCATGCGCATGACAACCACCACTATGCCTATGTGCATCGGCTGCCCTTCGAACGGAAATGCGCGCCAGAGCGTCGTCAGCCGCTGCAGGTTGCGCATCATCTTTTCGAAGTTTGCGCCCAGCCGGATCTGCTCGAAAATTTCGGCGGTCGCGCCATCGAGCGATACATACAATTTACGCAGGCCGCTTTCCAGGCAGTCGCGCACCCGGGCTTCGGTACAGACGGTCAGGTTGGTGTTGGTGCTGACCTGGACGCCACGGGCGCTGGCATAACGCACCATGTCGAAGAAGCGCGGATGCAGCATCGGCTCACCCAACCCCTGCAAGTGCAACTCTTCCATCGCGGGAAATTGGTCCACGAGTCGACAGAACACCTGGTAATGCATGAATGCGGCGGGGCCCCCGCGCGCGCCGTCTTTGCGGAACTGGATCGGGCACATGCGGCACTTCAGGTTGCATTGCCCTACAGGCTCGATCTGGACGAATTTGGGCAGTTCCATCAGCGGCGTCCTGGGGTTGCGGTTGCTGGATCAAGCAATCGCTGTGCCCGCCTTGGGCACTATTGCCCATGCGAACAGGCCCTTCAGGCAGCTTTCAGCCATCAGGACGGACTGCGGCCCTTAGCTTGCGCTTGCCTTTGGTTTGACGCCGCGCAGCAGGCGCAGCCCATTGAATACAACCAGCAGGCTGGCGCCCATGTCGGCGAACACGGCCATCCACATGGTGGCGCTGCCGAAGATGGCCAGCACGAAAAACACCAGCTTGATGCCCAGCGCCAAGGTGATGTTCTGCCACAGCACCGAAAAAGTCTTCTTCGACAGCCGGATCATTTCGGGAATGCGGCGCAGATCGTCATTCATGATGACCACATCGGCAGCCTCCTTGGCTGCATCCGTACCCACGGCGCCCATTGAAAAGCCGATCTGGGCCGCTGCCAACGAGGGACTATCGTTGACGCCATCGCCCACCATGCCGACGTGCGCCCGGCCGGCGCGCAGTGCTTCTACGACTTTCAGCTTGTCCTGCGGCAACAGGCCAGCGCGCACATCGTCAATGCCGACATGTGCGGCGATGGCCCGAGCTGTGGTTTCGTTGTCGCCCGTCAGCATGACGGGATGCACGCCCAGCGTCTTGAGCTCGATGATTGCCTTCCTGCTGCTTTCCTTTGCGATATCCGCGACGGCGAACAGCGCCAGGGCCCGATGGCCATCGGCCAGTACGGACAGCGTGCGGCCCTGGGCCTCGTGCTGACGCATCAGCGCCTCGATCTGCGGCGAACACTGGCCGCGTTCGTGCAGCCAGCGGTGATTGCCCAGCACATAACGATGACCGCCAATGGTGCCATGCACGCCCTTGCCCGGTTCGGCGCCGAAGTCGAGTACATGCTCCGTCGGAACATCCAGCCCCGCAGCGACCGCCCTGGATACCGGGTGGTCGGATCGGCCGGCAAGGCTGCGGGCAATGCCCAGTATCCGCGCCTCATGTTGCGCATCTTCGAGCAGCTGGTGCGCAACCAATTTGGGCTTGCCTTCCGTCAGGGTACCGGTCTTGTCCAGCGCCAGCGCCGTCAGCCTGCGCGCCTGTTCGATATATACGCCTCCCTTGATAAGGATGCCGCGACGTGCAGCCGCCGCCAGGCCGCTGACGACCGTAACCGGTGTGGAAATAACCAGCGCACAAGGGCAGGCGATGACCAGCAGCACCAGCGCCTTGTAGATCGCCTCGAGCCAAGGCCAGCCTGCCAGCAGCGGAAAGCCGATGGCGACAGCCAACGCGACCAGAAATACCGCCGGCGTGTAGAGGGCGGCGAACCGGTCCACGAAGCGCTGGGTGGGCGCGCGTTGGCCCTGGGCTACTTCGACCGCGTGGATGATCCCGGCCAATAGCGTGTCATTGGCCGGCTTGGTAACCTCGAACTCCAGTGCGCCGCTTTGATTGATGGTGCCTGCGAACACGTCGTCGCCGGGCAACTTGTCGACGGGAATGCTTTCGCCCGTCACCGAGGACTGATCGACCGCACCTTGCCCGGCAATGACCCGTCCATCCAGCGCGAAGCGTTCCCCGGGCTTGACGCGTGCCAGCGCACCGACCGGCACGGACTTGGCATCGATCAGCGCCCACGTGCCGTCCGGCTGTCGGACTTCGGCCTCGGGCGGCGACAGCGCCAGCAATCCGGCGACGGCATTGCGCGCGCGTTCCACTGACCGGGCCTCGATAAATTCCGCCAATGTATATAAGGCCATCACCATGGCGGCTTCCGGCCATTGCCCGATCAGGAAAGCGCCTATGACGGCCACGCCCATCAAGGCATTGATATTCAGTTGGCCCCGACGTAGCGCCGCCCATCCCTTTTTGAAGACGTCCAGTCCGGACAAGGCGATCGCCACCAGGGCCACGCCCATGCCGGCAGCCTGCCACACCAGGCCTTCGGGTGCGACAAGGTGGCATAGTTCCGCCAGGACCGCCACAAGCAATGCAGCCGCCAAACGTGCCAGCTGCCCCCGCTGCGCCTTGGCTGTGTGTGCCGCCGATGGCGGAGCGGTCAATTTCTCTACCGTGAAACCCATGTTCCTGATCGCCGCAATGACAGCATCCCAGGCGGCATCCGGCGCATCTACGGCCAGCGTGCGTGCGGGCAGGTCAAAGCCGAGCCGGCGCACCTGCTTGAACGGTTCCAGCGTGCGCCGAATCTGGCCTTCCTCGACCGCGCAATCCATTTGCGGAATACGCAGCAGGAGCCCACCAGCCGGCGCCGTGGCTGAGGCTGGGACGGATTTGCCGTTGAACGATAGAGTCTCGCAAGCGGAAGAGCCACAGCAACCGCCCCCGAGACCGGCATCGCCACGCTCTTCACCGGAGTCGAAGGCAGCCGTAGGCGCGGGCCCATGCCCATGTCCATGTTGATGTCCGTGTTCGTGTTCGTGTTCGTGCCGATATTCGTGTTCGTGCCGATATTCGGGTTCATGCCGGTGTTCGGGTTCATGCCCGTGTCCATGCTTATGCCCGTGCGATGTTTCGC
>JAEWEH010000265.1 GCA_023389535.1 Pseudomonadota bacterium | reverse complement strand
GTTTATGGGCCTTCCGCAAACTGGGTGGACGAAGACACGGCGCCCGGGCCCGCAACGGCCAGCGGCCGGGTGCTGCTGGAAGCCGAATGCAGGCTGCGGGAACGCCTGCCGCAACGTTCGGTGCTGTTTCGCCTGTCCGGCCTGTACGGCCCAGGGCGCGACCAACTGATGCGGCGCTTGCGTCTGGGCCAAGCGTCGGTGCCCGCATCGGGGGCCCACTGGGCCAACCGTTTTCATATCGAGGATGCGGCACGCGCCTGTGTGCATTTGCTGCGGCTTCCCGGTGCCCTGCCTTGCTACCTGGGCACGGACGGCAAGCCCTACCCCATAGCCCAGCTATACGACGCCGTGGCAGCCATGCAAGGGGCGCCCGTCCCGGCCCGCCGCCCGGGCGATGAGCCCGACATGGGCAAGCGCCTGTCGCCTGCCCGCCTGCTGGCCAGTGGTTTCGAATTACGCTGGCCGGACGCTATCGAAGGTTATAGGGCGCTGCGGGCGCTTTAGCCCTGCGCGCGCTGCTGAAGGATAGCCACCGCCGGCAGCGTCTTGCCTTCCAGGAACTCCAGGAAAGCGCCGCCGCCGGTGGAGATGTAGCCGACCTTGTCCTCGATGCCGTATTTGGCGATGGCCGCCAGGGTGTCGCCGCCCCCCGCGATCGAGAAACCGCTGGAGTCGGCAATGGCCTGCGACACCACTTTCGTCCCGTTGGCGAAAGCCTCGAACTCGAACACCCCCACCGGCCCATTCCAGACAATGGTGCCCGCCTTCATGAGGATGTCGGCCAGCGTTTGCGCCGTATCGGGGCCGATGTCCAGGATCTGGTCGTCATTCTGCACCTGATCCGATGGCTTGACGCTGGCCGGCGCGTCGGCGCTGAACTGTTTGGCGCAGACCACGTCGGTGGGTATGGGCACGGCCGCGCCGCGCTGCTTCATCAATTCGATGACGGCACGGGCCTGATCCACCTGATCGGGCTCGGCCAAGGACTTGCCTATGGGCAGGCCGGCCGCAAGCATGAAGGTATTGGCAATGCCGCCGCCCACCACCAGTTGATCCACCTTTTCGGCCAGCGCCTGCAAGATGGACAGCTTGGTGGACACTTTGGAGCCGCCCACGATGGCCACCAGCGGCCGCTGCGGATTCTGCAATGCTCGGCCCAGGGCTTCCAGCTCGGCCTCCAGCAAGGGGCCTGCGCAAGCCACGGGCGCGAACCTGGCCATGCCATGCGTCGTCGCCTCGGCGCGGTGGGCCGTGCCGAAGGCGTCATTCACATAGACATCGCACAGAGCCGCCATTTTGCGGGACAGCCCTTCGTCGTCCTTTTTCTCGCCCACATTGCAGCGGCAATTTTCCAGCAGGACTACCTGCCCGGGGCCCACTTGCACCCCGTCGACCCAGTCGGCCACGAGCGGCACCGGCATGCCCAGCAATTCGGACAGGCGCTGCGCCACCGGCGCCAGCGTATCGGCCGGCGCTACCGTGCCTTCAACAGGGCGGCCTAGGTGCGAAGTAACCATGACCGCCGCGCCGGCATCGAGCGCCATGCGTATGGCCGGCACTGACGCGCGTATGCGGGTGTCTTCGGTGATGCTGCCGTCTTTCAGCGGTACGTTCAGATCGGAGCGGATGAAAACGCGCTTGCCCGCAAGCGCACCGGATTTCGCCAGGGAGGAGAGAGTTTGAACAGTAGACATGATGAGGATCGCCGTGCGTGAAGAATAGGCCGTCGGGTACAGACAGTGAACAGACGTGGAAAGGGCGGGTTGCCCCGCCCTGCCCGATGGTGATGAAGGACGACTATTTGGCCGTCATCAGCGCCACGGTGGTATCGAGCATGCGATTGGAGAAGCCCCACTCGTTGTCGTACCAGGACGAAACCTTGACCAGCGTGCCCGATACCTTGGTCAGGCTGGCATCGACCGTGCTGGAAGCGGGGTCGTGGTTGTAGTCCACGGACACCAGCGGTTCTTCGTTGTAGTTAAGGATGCCCTTCAAGGGGCCGGATTCGGACGCGGCCTTCAGGATGCCGTTGACTTCTTCAACGCTGGTTTCCCGAGCGGCGACAAAGGACAGGTCGACGATGGACACGTTGATGGTGGGCACGCGGATGGCATAGCCGTCCAGCTTGCCATTGAGTTCCGGCATGACCAGGCCGACTGCCGAGGCGGCACCCGTCTTGGTGGGGATCATGCTGTGCGTGGCGGAACGGGCGCGGCGCAGGTCTTCGTGATACACGTCGGTCAGGACTTGGTCGTTGGTGTAGGCGTGAATGGTGGTCATCAGCCCGTTCACCAGGCCCAGCTTTTCATGCAAAGGCTGGACCAGCGGCGCCAGGCAGTTGGTGGTGCACGAGGCGTTCGAAATGACGGTGTCGCTGGCCTTGAGCACGCCATGATTCACGCCGTACACGATGGTGGCGTCGACATCCTTGCCACCCGGGGCGGAAATGATCACTTTCTTGGCGCCGCCGCGCAGGTGGGCGCTGGCCTTTTCCTTGCTGGTGAAGAAGCCCGTGCACTCCAGCACGACATCGACGCCCAGTTCGCCCCAAGGCAATGCGGACGGATCACGGTTGGCCAGCACGCGGATTTTGTCGCCATTGATGACCATGTAATCGCCGTCAACCGAGACCGTGCCGGGAAAGCGCCCATGCGCCGTGTCGTACTGCGTCAGGTGAGCATTCGTCTTGGGGTTGCCCAGGTCGTTGATGGCCACGATCTGGATATCGTGCTTCTTGCCGCCTTCGTAATGAGCGCGCAGAATATTGCGGCCTATGCGGCCGTAGCCATTGATCGCCACGCGAATTGTCATGCTAGATCTCCTGTTTACAAAACCTGTTCCACTGCCGCAGCAACGTGCTCGGCGGTCAAGCCAAAAAACTTAAACAAGGCGCCCGCGGGAGCGGACTCGCCATAGGTGTCCAGGCCAACGACGGCGCCGTCGATTCCTACATACTTGTACCAGCCCGTCGTAACCCCGGCCTCGACCGCGACGCGCGGCAGGCCCTTGGGCAGGACGGCTTCTTTCCACGCAGCGTCCTGGGCATCGAAGACTTCGGTGCAAGGCATGGAGACAACGCGTACGGCGACGCCTTTCTCAGCCAGTTGTTCTTGCGCACCCAGTGCCAGGGACACTTCGGACCCCGTGGCGATGATGATCGCCTGCGGCTTGTCGGCATCACGCAGCACATACCCGCCGCGATGGATGTCGGCAATGGCTTGTTCATCGCGCGGCACGAAAGGCAAATTCTGGCGCGAAAGCAGCAAGGCAGTCGGGCCGCCGTCGCGTACGGTCATGCCGACACTGACGGGACGCTGAACAGCATGGGCCCAGGCCACCGCGGTTTCAGTGGTATCGCAGGGGCGCCATACATGCAGATTGGGGATCAGCCGCAAGCTGGCGGCATGTTCCACCGACTGGTGGGTGGGACCGTCTTCGCCCAGACCGATGGAATCGTGGGTAAAGACATGCACCACACGCTGTTTCATCAGCGCTGCCATGCGTATGGCGTTGCGCGAGTAGTCGGAGAACGTCAGGAAGGTGCCGCCGAAAGGCAGGTAACCGCCGTGCAGCGCGATGCCGTTCATGATGGCGGCCA
>JAEWEH010000236.1 GCA_023389535.1 Pseudomonadota bacterium | reverse complement strand
CACCACGCCTGCCGAATTTGGCGCCTTCATCCAGTCTGAAGTCAACAACTGGGCCAAGGTGGTCAAGGCTTCGGGCGCGACGGTGGATTAACCATGCAACGGCGCCGGTCGGGCGCCGTTCATTTACATCTCAGGGCAGGACACTAAAGCGGCATGATCTCCAAAATTTTCAATTGCATGCGGGACGCGCTGGCCGATGTTCCGGATGGCGCTTCCGTCATGATCGGTGGCTTCGGCCTGGCCGGTCAACCCAAGGAACTGATCGACGCGCTGCTCGATCAGGGCGCCAGGGACCTGGTCATCATCAACAATAATGCGGGCAACGGCGATACCGGGCTGGCTGCTTTGTTGAAGGCGGGGCGGGTCAGGAAGATAGTCTGCTCCTTTCCACGCCAATCCGATTCGCATGTGTTCGACGCGCTCTATCGCGCTGGCAAGATCGAACTGGAACTCGTGCCGCAAGGCAACCTGGCCGAACGTATCCGGGCCGCGGGTGCGGGCATAGGCGGGTTCTACACCCCCACCGGTGTCGGCACGCCCCTGGCCGAAGGCAAAGAAAGCCGCTGCATCAATGGGCGCGACTATATTTTTGAATACCCGCTGCATGCCGATTACGCGTTGATCAAGGCTCGCAGCGCCGATCGCTGGGGCAACCTGGTGTATCGCATGACTGCACGCAATTTCGGGCCCATCATGGCTACCGCTGCGCGCGTGGCCGTCGCCCAGGTCGACACTATCGTCGAACTGGGCAGCCTGGATCCAGAGGCCATCGTTACGCCCGGCCTGTACGTGCAACGGGTGGTGGCCGTGGGGGAACAGCAATGAAACGACTGACTCGAGAACAAATGGCGGCCCGCGTCGCCGCGGACATCCCGGAAGGCAGCGTTGTGAACCTGGGTATAGGCTTGCCCACTAAAGTCGCCAACTATCTGCCTGCCGATCGCGAAATCATGCTCCATAGCGAAAACGGCGTGGTCGGCATGGGGCCGGCCCCTCAGCCGGGCCACGAAGATCCGGACCTCATCAACGCCGGCAAGCAGCCCGTCACGCTATTGCCGGGCGGCGCGTTCTTTCATCACGCGGATTCCTTCGCCATGATGCGTGGCGGCCATCTGGATATTTGCGTGTTGGGGGCCTTCCAGGTGTCACGCCACGGCGACCTGGCCAACTGGCACACGGGCGAAGCGGATGCCATCCCCGCCGTGGGCGGGGCGATGGACCTGGCCATTGGCGCGAAGTCGGTGTTTGTGCTGATGGAGCTTCTCACGCGCGATGGCCGGAGCAAGCTGGTGGAACAATGCTCGTATCCGCTGACCGGCGTGGCTTGCGTATCCCGGCTCTATACGGACCTGGCGGTTTTCGACCTGAAGGATGGCCAAGTCGTTCTGGTGGATGACTGCTGCGGCGTCGGCGCGTCCGAATTGTCACGATTGACCGGCTTGGACATCGCGACTGCCTGAAGCCGCGCGTCTCGGTGTCGCCGGCCCTGCGGCGGGACGGCGACCGGGCGCTCCCTGTGGCTTTCAGCGCTTCCTGGCCGCCTTGATCATGGCGGTGCACAAGCCGCGCATCATGTCTACTTCGTCATCAGTCAGGCCATTGCGGCCGAACATATGGCGCATGCGCGGCATCAGTTTTTTAGGGTGCACCGGGTCGAGGAAGCCGACATCGATGATGGCTTGTTCCCAGTGCTCCATGAAAGCTTGTATTTTTTCGCTGGTCGCAGGCAAATTCCCCGCCACCGGCTGACCTTCAGTGGAAGGCAGCAGTGGCAGGGCGGCGGCCGAGGCTAGCGCGTAACGCATTTCCCAGGCGCTCAGTTGCAGCGCCTGCGCGACATTCAAGGAACTGTACTCCGGGTTGGCCGGAATATGGCAGACCCGCTGGCAGAGCGCAATATCTTCATTGGTCAGGCCGGACCTTTCCGTGCCCAGCACGACAGCTATCCTGCCGGTGGCCTGCTGCTGCAAGTGTGTGCAGCCCAGTTCGGCGGCTTCGCGGATATCGCAGGCCGGCGGGCCCAGGACCCGGGCGCGTGCAGTCAGCGCAAAGGCCAGGGTGACGGGCGCCAGCGCCTGGGCCAACGTGGGCACGATAGTGACCGCCGCCAGGACGTCGGTCGCGCCGCTGGCCAAGGACTGTGCCTCGGGCTGTACCGCAACGTCCGGAAAGCGCGGCGCCACCAGGCACAAGTCATGAAAGCCCATGGTCTTGATGGCGCGCGCGGCTGCGCCCACGTTTCCGGGATGGCTGGGTTGCACCATAATGAATCGAACCCGGGCAAACGGATCGGCCATTTCGGGGGAAAACGTCTGAGTCATTTAAAATAGATGGTTTATTGTGTCTTGGGTCTGCTACATGCCCATGTGGGCAGCCGCTAAGTCGGCGTCGGCCTTTGACAAGTCTTAGTTAAAAAACGGATATCTATGCACCCGATGCTCAACACCGCCATCAAGGCGGCACGCCGTGCCGGCGCCATTATCAACCGCGCCAGCCTCGACCTGGAGCGCCTGCAGGTGGCACGCAAAGGCCCCAAAGATTATGTCACGGAAGTGGACCACGCCGCTGAAGAAGCCATCATCGATGTGCTGCGCACCGCTTACCCGGACCACGGCTTCCTGGGCGAAGAATCGGGCAAGCACCTGGCCGCCGGCCAGGAAGACGGCGAGACCGCGCAATTCCAGTGGATCATTGATCCGCTCGACGGCACGACCAACTTCATACACGGCTTGCCCATCTACGCGGTCTCCATTGCATTGGCGCAGCGCGGGCAAATCACGCAGGCTGTCGTCTACGATCCCGCTCGCAACGAGCTCTTTACCGCCAGCCGGGGCGGCGGCGCCTTCCTTAATGACCGCCGCGTGCGGGTCTCCGGGCAATTGCGCTATCACGACGCCTTGCTCGGTGCGCACGTACCCCGGTCCGCTGCCACGCCGCAAGCAGGCACGCGTTTTGCAGGGATGCTGTCCGAATGCGCGGCGGCGCGGCGGCTGGGCTCGACCGTGCTGGACTTGGCTTATGTAGCGGCCGGGCGCCTGGACGGCTTTTGTGGCGTCAATCTCAAGCCTTGGGATATGGCGGCGGGTGGCCTGCTGGTGCTCGAGGCCGGCGGCCTGATCGCCGACTTCGACGGCGAACAAAACTGGCTGCGCAGCGGCAGTGTGTTGGCGGCCACGCCCAAGATCTTCCCGCAGATGCTCGGGTACCTGCAGGACTAGGCATTATTGATGTCTTCGGGATGCACAGGTTCTGCCAGCCGCCTTCGTATGCCCTTTGGCATTGACCGGCCTTACCTTCCCGGACGGAGCCCCTGATGGAGTGGATGCTGGACCCATCGGCATGGGTCGGTTTGCTGACCTTGGTCGTACTCGAGATTGTCCTTGGCATAGACAATCTGATCTTCATTGCCATATTGGTCGACAAGCTGCCGCCCGCGCAACGCGACCGCGCGCGCATCCTGGGCTTGTCGCTGGCGCTGCTGATGCGTCTGGCGCTGCTGTCCATCATGTCGCGCCTGATCAAGCTGACCGAGCCCCTGTTCTCTGTCGGGGTGCTGGATTTTTCCGGCAGGGACCTGATCCTGATCGTTGGCGGCTTCTTCCTGCTGTTCAAGGGCACGCTGGAGCTGCACGAAAGGGTCGAAGGCCGCCAGGCGCATGCGTCGGGCGAACGCCTGCACGCCAGTTTCTGGATCATCGTGACGCAGATCGTGATCCTGGATGCGGTGTTTTCCATGGATGCCGTTATTACCGCTGTGGGAATGGTCGACCACCTGGCCATCATGATGATCGCCGTCACCATCGCTATCGCCTTGATGTTGGTGGCATCCAAGCCCTTGACCGCATTCGTCAATGCGCATCCGACCGTGGTCATTCTATGCCTGGGTTTCCTGCTGACCATCGGCTTTTCGCTGGTGGCGGAAGGTTTTGGTTTCCCGGTGCCCAAGGGATACCTGTACGCCGCGATCACCTTCTCCGTCATGATAGAGCTCTTCAACCAACTGGCGCGCCGGAATATGCGCCGGATGGAAGCCAGGCGGCCTTTGCGCGAACGAACCGCCGAAGGGGTGCTGAGAATGCTGGGCAAGCAGCCCATGGCCGGTCCCGCACCGCAAGCCAACGAGCCACCCGCGCGGCAAGTCTTCGGCGACGAAGAGCGCTATATGGTCAGCGGGGTGCTGACCTTGGCGGATCGGTCCATACATTCCATCATGACGCCGCGCACAGATGTGTCGTGGGTCAATCTGGATGATGATGCCGTCTCCTTGCGCGAACAGATATCCCAGGCGCCGCACAGCTTTTTCCCGGTTTGCCGCGGCTCTTTGGACGAGGTGGTCGGCATAGGCCGCGCCAAGGAGATGATCGCCGACCTGATCCAGGGCGGGGCGATACGGACCTCGCGCCTGCGTGAGCCCATTGTTGTGCACGAATCTATCGGTGTGCTTAGGCTGATGGACACCTTAAAGCGCTCGCGCGGGCAATTGGTGCTGGTGACGGATGAGTTCGGCACTATTGAAGGCGTGGTGACACCCATAGACGTCTTTGAAGCCATTGCCGGCGAATTTCCCGACGAAGACGAAACGCCGGACATTATCGCGGAAGGCGACAACAGCTGGCGCGTGGACGGCGCCGCGGACCTGCATCACCTGGAACTATTGCTGGATACCGATGGGCTGGTGAACGACGAAGAGGGGTATTCCACCTTGGCCGGATACCTGCTGGAACGCTTCGGCCATTTGCCTCAGGCCGGCGACAGCTGCGAAATGAAGCGCGAGCATCTTACCTTGCGCTTTACCATCCTGCGACTGGATGGGCGGCGTATCGCTACGGTGCGCATAGAACGCATGTATCATCAGGGCCAGAAAACACACGACGAGAACATATGACGGATACTAGCTGGTTTATGATCAAGGCCCTGTTCCTGGGCTTGGTAGAAGGTTTCACAGAATTCATCCCCGTTTCCAGTACTGCCCACTTGCTGCTGATCGGCGACTGGATCAGCTTCTCGTCCAGTAGCGACAAGGTCTTCGAGGTCGTGATTCAGTTTGGCTCCATCCTGGCCGTAATGTGGATCTTCCGCATGCGGCTGTGGCAACTGATACGCGGCACCTTGCGCGGTGAGCGCAGCGAGGTCATGTTTACCCGCAACCTGCTGATCGCGTTTCTGCCGGCAGCCGTCATCGGCGCGCTGATGATCAAATATATCAAAGCGCTGTTTCACAGCCCTGCGGTCTTCGTGGTGACCTTGGTGGTCGGCGGGCTGATCATGCTGTGGGTCGAGCGCAAGCCGCAATATGCGAAACACGCCGCTATAGCGCCGGGCGACGATAGCGTGGCGAGCCAGCGCGCGACGGCCTATTCCCTTGAAGAGATCACTTGGAAGCAGGCTCTGGTGGTGGGTTTTGCGCAGTGCGTGGCAATGATACCCGGCACCTCGCGCTCGGGCGCCACCATCATCAGCGGCATGATAGCGGGCATCCAGCGCAAGACCGCGACCGAGTTTTCCTTCTTCCTGGCCATGCCGACCATGCTGGCGGCCACGGTCTATGACTTATACCGCAATGCCGGCGCATTGAACGACGCCCAGGCCACAGCGATCGTGGTGGGATTCGCCGCGGCATTCATCAGCGCCCTGATCGTGGTGCGTGCCGTTTTGCGTTTCGTCTCGCGCCACACTTACCGGCCTTTCGCGTGGTATCGCATCGGCTTGGGGCTGATCGTCATGGTGTGGCTGCTGGCGCGTTGATCTATGACGTTATAATTCAGCCTCATTTTTTGTTACGACTGAAGAGACCGTCTTATGTCTGACGACTGCTGCGCCACCGGCCTTAGGGATATTTCGCATTTCGAAGCAGCCGTCAGGCGTTTCCGGACCGAGTTCTATCAGAACAATCCCAGCCTGATGCACCAGCTTTCCACGCAGGGCCAGGCGCCTGCCACGCTGATCATTGCGTGCAGTGATTCGCGCGTGGATACCGGGGTGCTGCTGCAGGCGCATCCGGGCGAACTCTTTACCGTGCGTAATGTGGCCAACCTCGTTCCGCCTTACCGTCCGGGCGCATCGCTGCCGGGCACCGGGGCTGCCATCGAATATGCGGTCCGCGACCTGAAGGTGGACCACATCATCGTTCTGGGCCATGCGCAGTGCGGCGGCATAAAAGCCATGCTGGCCACGGCCGGCGGGCAGCCGCCGGAACGCGACTTTATCGGCGACTGGGTGTCCATGGCACTGGACGCGACTGAACTCTACGTCCATGGCGATGAACCCGGGCAGCGCAAGAAAGTATCGCTGGATCTGCTCAAAGAAAACTCCGGCTTGGTCGAACGCGCCGCCGTAACCGGCTCGCTGCATAATCTGATGACTTACCCCTGGTTGAAAGAGCGCGTCGACGCCGGCACGCTGGCCTTGCACGGTTGGTGGTTCGATCTGGAAACCGGGGATTTATGGAAGACCGAACCCGGCGAAACCATACTGATGCCGGTCATCTAGTGTCTTATGCGGCGGCGGCCTGGGCGCTGTTGGCGTGCAGATCCGCAACGGTGATGCCCGACAACAGGAACCCATGAAGCATGCGTAAACCGGAATCGATCGTTTTCTGGCTCAATGACCGGCTTCCGGTGCCCACCGCCATGGGCCTGGCTCTGCAGCAAGTGGCCTTTCTAGGCGCACTGCTGGTGGTACCCAACCTCTTCGTCCACAACGCTTCCTTCGAATTCGTATCCAGCAACTTTCTGGATATCGCCAGCGCGTCCCTGATTGCCAGCGCCGTCGCCATCTTGCTGCAAATTTTCAACCGATGGGGCATAGGCTCGGGCTACTACTATCCCTTGCAGGCCACACCTACCGTCTTCGCCGTCATGTTTCTGGCCAGCGGCACACCGGGAGGAATGTCCACCGCCTATGGCATGGTGTTCGTCGTGGGGCTGACACAGTTGGTGTTGAGCGTCTGCATGACACGCCTGCGCAGCATCTTCACCGTGGAAGTCGCCGGACTGATGGTGATGCTGACCGGGGTCAGCATAGGCCAGATCGGCCTGAAGCTGTTATTCGACAGCAGTGAAGGGCGCGGCGCCTCCAATATGGATCTGCTGACAGCAGCCTTCACGCTGTTTGTCATGGTGTATTGCCACATCTGGCTGAAGTCGCGGCTAAGGCTGTTTGCGGCTTTGATCGGGCTGGTGGCCGGCAGCGTGCTGGCCGATGTCCTGGGACTGGTGCCGGACGAAAGCCTGTCCTTCATTTCCGCCGCGCCATGGTTTCGCCTGCCCGCATTCCCCGCTTTTGGCTGGTCGTTCGATGCGGACATGGTGCTGCCCTATGTGCTGATCGGGCTTACCTTGAGCCTGATCTCCATCAGTACGCAGACTATCGCCCAGCGCACCGCCGACGCGGATTGGCTGAGGCCGGATCTGCGCGCCTACGGCCGAGGGATGAGGGCAGAGGGCCTGGCGCATGTGCTGGGTTCCTTCCTGAATGCCTTGCCCCAATCCGCCAGCGGGGGCGCGGTAGGTCTGGCCGCCAGTTCGGGCTGTTCCAGCCGCTACTTGGGGTATTGGGTGGCCGCCTTTCTGGTGATCACTGCATTGTGTTCCAAGCTCATCGTCTTGTGGTTGGTCGTGCCCGGGCCGGTGATCTCTGCACTGCTGTTGTATCTGGCGGCGTTTCTCCTGATGGCCGGCCTGAAGCTGGTTACCTCGCGCATGCTGGATGACCGGCGCTCGCTGGCATTGGGCGTAGGGCTGATCGTCGGCGTATCGCACCGCTTCATTGTGACCGGCGTCGAATACACGCCTTTGGCGCACTTCATCGACCTGGCCGGTGTCGCCAACGGCATGCTGGTGGCCTTGATACTGACCATATTCTTTCGCATTGGCGCGGCACGCAGCGGCAGCCGGACATTCACGATCGATGCCACCACAGCCGACGACTTGAACGCGTTCATGGAAAACCAGGGAAGGCTATGGGGCGCCCGGCGCGACGCGGTGCAAAGGGCGGAGCAGGCGGTCTGGCAGGCATTCGACCTGCTGGCACATAGCGGGCGCCTGGCTTCCGGCCAGAATACCCTGGAAGTCACGACGCGCTTTGACGAATATGCCTTGCGCGTGCGCTTCAACTATCAAGGCGTGGCTTTGCCCTTAGCGCCCGCAGCCGCGCCCACGCCCCAAGCCATGATCGAGGATCCCGAAGCGACCTCGCAGATGACGTCGTTCCTGCTCAGCCGCCTGGCGCGGCGCATGCGGGTAAGGCAGCGCGGCGAGACCGCGCATCTTCAATTGGACTTTGACGCCTGAACAAGGCGCAGGCCGTCGCGGTCTATGACCAGCCAGCCTCCGCGCGGCGGATCTTGCTCGTAATCCCAATCAGGCAGCACGATACGTGTACAGCGTGCGCCGTCGATGGTGATGTGATGGGTGCCGGGCCGATGGGTATGGCCATGCACCAATGTGTCGACCCCGTGGCGTGCATAAGCCTGTGCGATGGCCTGTGGGTCCACGTCCATGATGGTGGCGGCCTTGTAGCGATTGGAGGCCATGCTGCGCCGCCTGGCCCAATCGGCGATCCCCCGCCGCAGCTTCAGGCTCAACCCCAGGAACAAGCGCTGAACACCCGGCTGGTGCACGATGCGCCGAAACCGCTGGTAGGCCGGGTCGGCAGTACAGTATTCATCCCCATGGGTCAGCAGTAGCGTCCCCGCATCCGTATGCAGGCGGGCCGGTTCCGGCAGCAAGGATGCGCCGGTCAGCGCCATCAGGCGTTCGCCCATCAGGAAGTCGCGATTGCCCCGGCCTATCCAGACCGGGATGCGGGCGGACACATCCTTAAGCTCGGCCACAAACGACGCGAGCCATTCGGGTGGGCTGTGCAATGCGAAGTCGTCGCCTATCCAGGCATCGAATACATCGCCGCACAAGATCAAAGCATCCGCCTGGGCGGATGCCTGATCAAGAAAATCGCGAAAAGCGCGGGCGGTATCCGGCGTATCCGGGCCCAGATGGATGTCCGAGGCGATCCAGACGACGCCCGCTAGCGGAATGTCACTCGACAACCGTGGCTTTCTCGATAACGACATCTTCGGTCGGCACGTCTTGGTGGAAGCCCTTGTTGCCGGTCTTCACCGCCTTCATGGCGTCGACGACATCGGTGCCTTCCACGACCTTGCCGAATACCGCGTAGCCCCAGCCGTTGGGCGTGGGCGCAGTAAAGTTCAGGAAATCGTTGTCAGCGACATTGATGAAGAATTGCGCCGTGGCGGAATGGGGATCGGCGGTACGCGCCATGGCCAGTGTGTAGCGATCATTCTTCAGGCCGTTGTCGGCTTCGTTTTCGATCGGGGCATGGGTTTGCTTCTGCTTCATGCCGGCATCGAAACCGCCGCCCTGCACCATGAAATTATTGATGACGCGGTGAAAGATGGTGCCGTCGTAAAAGCCTTCCTGGACATAGGTAAGGAAATTGGCGACGGTCTTGGGCGCCTTGGCGGCGTCCAGTTCGATCAGGATCTCGCCCTTGTTGGTGAGAAGTTTGACGCGTGGAGTAGTGCTCATGGATAGACCTTCAGTGGGGGTTGATGGCGCAGCGTGCGTAAGATTGCCCATGCAAAGGGCCAGCGCGCCTACGAAAACCAGGCTGTACACGCGCAGCCAGTGGCCGGGCATGCGAGTCAGAATGGAAAGAAATGCCATATTGCGATTGTCCAGGATGTTTAGGGATTCAGGGGGCGGATTTTTCCAGCAGTTGTGTCGTTTCTTGCGCTTTGGCGCCGGCCTGGCTTACCCCTAGTTCAGCAGCGCGCTGAAAGGACTCGCGCGCCAGCATGAGCTGGACTTCGCCCATGTTGGCCTTGGCCGTACCGTAGTTGGGGTTGGCCTGCAGCGACATGGACAGAGCATCGCGCGCCATCTCCAGCTTGCCTTGCTTGACGTATTCCGCCGCCAGGTTGTTCCATGGCTCGGGCAGTTCCGGATACAGCGTGGTCATGTTCCGGTATAAGTCGATGGCCTGATTGCTGCGGCCCAGTGCCGCCAGCGCGCGTCCATGCAGGAACAGCAGCTGCACATCGGTGCCCATGGCGCCCTGGGCTTCAAGCTGGGCGCTACGCTTTTCGATGACTTGCAGGGCTTCTTCGTTTTGTCCACGGTTCAGCAAGGAAGCGATGCGATCGGTGATTTGCGATGCCGTCAGCGGAATGGACGTGTCCACGCCCGGCGTCAGCGCCTCGAGCAGCCTTGCCAGACCTTTCCAGCCGCCTTCCTTTTCCGGTTCGTCCTTGAAGAGCGGGCCGTCGTCCATGGCAGCGCGGGCGGGAAATTGCACCAGCACCCCGCCTGAACCCCCATCGAACTGCGGCTTGCCTGGACCGGCATCCAGGGAGGAGGTAAGATCGACGTGCGGCGTAAGGCCGGGTGCGGGGGTCTGGGCGCCGGCTGTTTGCAGCCACGGCCCGGCCGACAACAGGGCCAGCGCCAACACAGGACAAGAAATTCGAAGCACGCTTACGCACCTATAGATAAAAGTTGTATTGCCGGTATACAGCAGGCGCAAGGCCGGGCAGCGGCAGCTACCAGGCCAGCGTCGGTTTTTGCCGCTTGCTATACTTATCGACCACCATTTTAGCTTGCTTGCCGGTACGCGCCGAGTTTACCGCAAGCGGGTCCTTTTCCGATCGGGCCCGCCACCCTATACATTGACTACCGTTTATTAGCGCATGCTGCACATTTATAACACCCTGTCCCGCGCCAAAGAGCCCTTGAGAACCGCAGAGCCCGGCAAGGTCCGCATGTATGTCTGCGGGATGACGGTTTACGATTTCTGCCATCTTGGGCACGCGCGTATGCTGGTGAGCTTCGATGTGGTGCAGCGCTGGCTGCGCAGCAGCGGCTACCAGGTCGCCTATGTGCGCAATATCACCGACATTGACGATAAGATCATACGTCGCGCGGTGGAAAGCGGCCGCCGCATGGGCGAAGTCACGTCTTTCTTTATTGACGCGATGCACGCGGACGAACGCGCGCTTGGCGTGCAGGCGCCCGATTTTGAGCCGCGCGCCACCGAACACGTGGGCGACATGCTGAACATCATCGGCAAGCTGCAGGACAAGGGCCTGGCCTATCAATCGGACGACGGCGACGTCAACTACGCGGTGCGCGACTTCCCCGGCTATGGCAAGCTGTCGGGCAAGTCGCTGGACGACCTGCGCGCTGGCGAGCGCGTGGCCGTCGCCGCCGGCAAGCGCGATCCACTGGATTTCGTCCTATGGAAATCCGCCAAGGAAAATGAGCCGGACGAATCCAAGTGGGAATCGCCTTACGGTGTCGGCCGTCCGGGCTGGCATATAGAATGCTCGGCCATGAGCCGCGCCTTGCTGGGCCTGCCCCTGGATATCCATGGCGGCGGTCCGGACTTGAAGTTTCCCCATCATGAAAACGAGATCGCGCAGACGGAAGGCGCGTTCGGCGGCGTGTTGGCCTCGATCTGGATGCACTGCGGCCCCTTGATGGTGGATGCGGACAAGATGTCCAAATCCCTGGGGAATTTCCGCACGATACGCGCAACCATCGCGGCCGACCACGGCCTTGCCGACGACCGCGCCGACTACCAGGCGAACCCGCGCGAAGCGGAAATGCTGCGCTTCTTCATCGTGCGCAATCATTACCGCAGTCCGCAGAACTACACGCCCGACAATCTGCTCGATGCACAGAACGCGCTCGATCGTCTGTACCACACCTTGCATAATGTGCCGGCCGAGCCGCTGGACATAGATTGGTCCCACCCGGCGGCGCACGCCTTCCGCGAGGCCATGGACGACGATTTCAACACGTCGGGCGCCATTGCGGCCTTGTTCGAACTCGCCTCGGAAGCCAACCGCAGCGGGTCCGGCCACGCGTCTGGCTTGCTGCGCGCCTTGGGCGGCGTACTGGGCTTGCTGCAGCTGGACCCGGCGCAGTACCTGCAGTCGCCCAGCCGCTATGCGAGGGGCGAACATGGCGACGCACAGGTCCTGTCCTCTGAACAGATCGACGCCTTGATCACTTTGCGCGCCAGCGCCAAGCAAGAACGCAATTTCGCCGAAGCCGATCGCATCCGCGATGAACTGCAGAAGGCAGGTATCGAGCTCGAAGACAAGGCGGGCGGCATCACACAATGGCGCCGGGCATAGCAGGGGCAGGGCAATGGCACAAACAACACCATCCACCCATCCCAAGCCTGCATTCTGGGACGAAGCATCCGCTCACTTGATGGGGCGCGATCGCATCCTGAAGAAACTGATTCCCAAACACAAATCCGAATGGCTGGCGCCCGCGGCGCCGCCTTTCGTGACGCTGGCGCGTGCCGTAGTCGGTCATCAAATATCGGTCAAGGCGGCGGACGCCATGTGGGACCGCTTCACGCAGGTGTGTGGGCGCAGCCCCACGCCGCGGTGCATGATCAAGCTGGCCGAGACGGATATCAAGCAAACCGGCCTGTCCAAGCGCAAGGCCGAATACATATTGGATCTGGCGACCCACTTCGCCGAGAAAAAGATCAAGCCTTCGGAATGGGGCAATATGGACGACGAGGCCGTCATCGCGGATCTATGCGCCATTCGGGGCATAGGCCGCTGGACGGCCGAGATGTTCCTGATCTTCAATTTGCAGCGACCGGATGTCCTGCCGCTGGACGATCCCAGCCTGCTGAAGGCAATTTCGTTACACTATTTTAGTGGTGAGCCCGTCTCGCGTTTTGAAGCACGTGAAGTAGCCCAGGCGTGGGCGCCCTGGCGCACGGTGGCTACCTGGTATCTCTGGCGCAGCCTGGATCCGGCAGTCGTGCAATATTGACCAACGCGATGCTCTAATCTGGAAAACTAGCACTTATGCGTAATACCTTCCTGGAATTTGAACAACCCCTGGCCGAACTCGAGAACAAAATCGAAGAGCTGCGTTTCGTGCAAACCGATTCCGCTGTCGATATCTCGGAAGAGGTGGGGCGTTTGCAGCAAAAGAACCAGGCTCTGGCGAAAAGCATCTATGCCAAGCTGACGCCTTGGCAAACGGCCCTTGTCGCGCGGCATCCGCAGCGCCCCTACACCCTGGACTACGTGCGCGAGATCTTCACGGATTTCCACGAACTGCACGGCGACCGCATGTACGCCGACGACTTGTCCGTAGTGGGCGGCTTGGCGCGCTTTCACGGCACCCCTTGCATGGTGATCGGCCATCAAAAGGGGCGCGACACCAAAGAGCGCGCCATGCGCAATTTCGGCATGCCACGTCCCGAGGGCTATCGCAAGGCATTGCGCCTGATGCGGCTGGCCGAGAAATTCCAGCTGCCGGTGTTTACCTTCGTGGATACCCCCGGCGCCTATCCTGGCATCGGCGCCGAGGAGCGCGGCCAGTCGGAAGCCATCGGCCATAACCTGTACGCCATGGCCGAGCTCAAAGTCCCCATCATCGCCACCATCATCGGCGAGGGCGGTTCGGGCGGTGCGCTGGCCATTGCGGTGGGCGACGTCGTCATGATGCTGCAGTACTCCACTTATGCGGTCATCTCGCCCGAGGGTTGCGCGTCCATCCTGTGGCGCAGCGCCGATAAGGCCTCTGTGGCCGCGGAGGCCCTGGCCATCACTGCCCCACGCCTGAAAGAGCTGGGCCTGATCGACCGTATCGTCAACGAGCCCGTGGGCGGCGCGCATCGCGATCCGGTCATGATGGCGCGCCAGCTGAGTCGGGCGCTGTCGGATTCACTGCGTCAGGTGTCGGGCCTGTCTTCCGAGCAACTCATCGAACAACGTCTGCAACGCCTGATGTCTTACGGTCGCTTCCAGGAAGCGCGCTAGGTCAGGGTTCGATGCTGCCCGAGGCGTTCTGGCGGGACTTCGGCTCGGCGCCCCTGCTGGACGCCATAGCGAAGTCCGTGGCAAGCCTGCCGGCAAAGCCGGGTTCTTTGGCCGTTGCGCTCAGTGGCGGTGCGGATTCCGCCATGCTGGCCGTTCATGCGGCGCTTTACGGCCGTCGCCACAGGGTGCCCGTCCACTGTCTTCATATTCACCATGGTCTGCAAGCGCCCGCCGACCGGTGGCAGGCGCATGCCCATGACCTGGCACAGATGCTGGAACTTTCCTGTCATAGCTTGACGGTCAGCGTTGTACTGTCGGGCGGGGATGGCATGGAATCCGCGGCCCGCGACGCCCGCTATCGAGGATTGGCTCGGCTGGCCGGGCAAATTGGCGTGCGACACATCCTGCTTGCCCATCACCGTGGCGACCAGGCCGAAACTGTGTTGCTGCGGCTCCTGCGCGGAGCCGGCCCCGGTGGTCTGGCGGCCATGGCCCCCTTGTCATACCGGCAGGACCTCGCCGACCTGGCGGGACAAAGCCACAAGCTTTGCTATATGCGGCCGTGGCTGGATGTCGATCGGTCGCTGTTGCTGGCGCAGGCCGACGCATTCGCCGCGATCACCGGATGGGCGCCCGTGCAAGATCCCACCAATGCGGACGACCGCTACACCCGCGCTGCGGTGCGCGAGCGCCTGGTGCCGGAATTGAATCAGCGCTGGCCCGGCTGGCAGGCCAATCTGGCGCGTCACGCCCGCCAGAGCGCCGAGATCGGCAGCATTCTGCAAGAGGTCGCCGAACAGGAATTCGCCACGCTGGACCCGGAGCCGGATGACAGCGGTTTTTCACTCGCCGCCTGGCGCCGGCTGTCGCCGGCCCGGCAGGCGCTCGTGCTGCGCTATTGGCTGGCCCGCGCCGGGTTGCGCATGCCGACCGATGCCCGTCTGCAGGATTGGATGCGGCAGTTACGTGGTCTGCACGCGCTGGGCCACGACCGTCAAATGCGTGTCAAGCATGGCTCGGTCTGGATACGCTGCGTCAAAGGCCGTGTATTCCTGGATCGCGCGCTTGCCGGCCGATAAAACGGGCGCGGGTGAAAAACGTTAAAATAATCCGCTTTGCCTTCCGGCCCCGTGTGCGCCGGGCCAAACAATTTGAATCCGGCACGCTTACAGCAGCGTCCCCTTTAATACAGAGTAGAAGATGTCCCTGATCGTTCACAAATACGGCGGCACCTCCATGGGTTCAGTGGAGCGCATCCAGAATGTGGCGCGGCGCGTGGCCAAGTGGCATGCAGCCGGCCACCAGGTGGTGGTCGTGCCTTCGGCCATGTCTGGTGAAACCAACCGTCTGCTGGGCCTGGCCAAGGAAATTTCATCGCAACCGGATACTCGCGAACTGGATATGCTGGCCGCTACCGGCGAGCAGGCCAGCAGCGCCTTGCTGGCCATGGCGCTCATGTCGCAGGGCGTCGCCGCCCGCAGCTATGCCGGCTGGCAAGTTCCCGTGCGCACCGATGCCTCGTATACGAAGGCGCGCATCCGCTCCATCGACGATACCCGCATCCGTAACGACCTGGATTCCGGACGCGTCGTTATCGTCACCGGTTTCCAGGGCATCGACGAGGACGGCAACATCACCACGCTGGGCCGTGGCGGGTCGGATACGTCGGCCGTAGCCGTAGCGGCAGCGATCAAGGCGGACGAATGCCTGATCTACACCGATGTGGATGGCGTGTACACCACCGACCCCAGGGTGGTTCCCGAAGCACGGCGCATGAATGTCGTGTCGTTCGAGGAAATGCTGGAAATGGCCTCGTTGGGCTCCAAGGTCCTGCAGATTCGTTCGGTCGAGTTCGCAGGCAAATACCACGTGCCGGTGCGCGTGCTGTCTTCGCTGACAGACCCCTTGATTCCGCTCGAAGAAGAAATGGTTTCGGGCACCCTTATTACTTTCGAGGAAGATAAAAAAATGGAAGCTGCCGTTGTTTCGGGCATTGCCTTCAGCCGTGACGAAGCCAAGCTGACCCTGCTGGCCGTACCCGATACCCCGGGCGTGGCATACGCCATCCTGGGGCCCGTCGCCGCCGCCAACATCGACGTCGACATGATC
>JAEWEH010000211.1 GCA_023389535.1 Pseudomonadota bacterium | reverse complement strand
GTGCTGGACCTGGCGGCGCTGGCGCAAGCGCGGCCGTCCTGGACGGGGGCCGCCGCGGAAGCGCTGGATGCCTGCCGCTCGGACAGCCTGAACGGCCTGATGGCACTGGGCCAGGAACACTGGTCGGCGCTGCGCCTTGCGCTGTCTCGCGCCTTGCGCGCCGGCTCTTCTGAACAGGGCACGCTGCAGTCCCTGCTGTTCGATGTCTCCGCGGTACAAATGGGCCTGCCGGCAAAAATCGGCGACTACACCGATTTCTACATATCGGTGCACCACGCCACCAACGTGGGCAAGCAATTCCGGCCCGACAACCCCTTGCTGCCGAACTACAAATGGGTCCCTATCGGCTATCACGGCCGCGCATCCAGCATCGGCGTCTCGGGCCAATCTTTCCCTCGCCCGGTCGGCCAGACCCGTCCCGCCACCGAAGGCGGCCAGCCGAACTTCGGGCCATGCCAGCGACTGGACTACGAACTGGAACTGGGCATATTCGTTGGCCAGGGCAATGCCCAGGGCGAGCGCATCGGCATCGAACAGGCGGAATCCCACGTGTTCGGGCTATGCATTCTGAACGACTGGTCGGCGCGCGACGTACAGGCCTGGGAATACCAGCCGCTGGGCCCCTTCCTGTCCAAGAATTTCGCCAGTACCATTTCGCCCTGGATCGTGACCCTCGAGGCTTTGGCGCCCTTCCGTCTTGCTTTCGAGCGCGCCGCGGCCGATCCCCAGCCCCTGCCTTATCTGACTTCGGACGCCAACAAGGCCGCCGGCGCTTTCGACATTCAGCTGCAAGTCTTGCTGACGACTGAAGCCTCCCGCAAGGCAGGCGCCGAGCCGGCGCTGCTGTCCAGCAGCAATTTCAAGGACGCTTACTGGAATGTGGCCCAGTTGCTGACCCATCACACGGTCAATGGCTGCAACCTGCAAGCCGGCGATCTGCTTGGTACCGGGACACTGTCGGGACCCGCCGAAGGGCAGGAAGGCGCCCTGCTGGAAATCAACCAGGGCGGCAAGAAGGCCATCGAGCTGCCATGGGGCGAACAGCGCTACTTCCTGGAAGACCACGACGAGGTCATCCTGCGTGCCCGATGCAGCAAGCCCGGTTACCCGACGATCAGCCTGGGTGATTGCGCCGGCACGGTGCTGCCGGCACGCACCTGAGGCGCGGCATGATCACGGCAGGCGCACGAGCACGGGCATCCAGCCTTGCGCCTGCCCCCATTCGACCAGCTCGAATATCGGCAGCGCCAACAGATAAGGCAAGGCATCGCGCACGGTGTTCCACAGTCCCGATACAGAGATCGTCAGCTCCTCGGGATTTTTCCAGCCTTCCAGACGCGGCCCGAAGCGCGGTACGCGGGCGCAATAGTCGGCATATTCCTGACCAAACACTTTGCTCAGCAAGCGCTCTTCTTCGCTGATCACGTGGTTGAACACGGTGTAAACGAAGAACACCAATATAAGCCCCAGCAGCACGCTGCCCGATTGCGCACCGATGCCCGCAACCGCCATCATGGAAAACAGGTACAGGGGATTCCGGCTGACCGAATACGGCCCATCGTCGATCAGCGTCGCCCCCTTATGGCCACCCAGATACAGAATGCACCAGCATCGCCCGGCGATGGCAATACATATCAAGGCGAGCCCCACCCACTCTACACCCAGATGCATCCACGACTCAGCGCCCCAATAGGATGAAAGAAATGGCAGAATGCATGCGAGCGCCAGGCCGTAGCCCGTCAGCAAACGCCGCCTGCGCACCTGGACTTTGGAAAGGCGCCGCCAGATGTCATCCAGGTCGGCGCTGTCGCCACGGCCTTGCCGGACCAGCGGGCGCTTGGAGGCCAAGGGATAGAACAGCGCGGTGCAAAGACTCCATACGAATACCAGCGACCACAGGGTCTGGCTCAGGAAGTGCGCCCCCTGAGTAACCCGCAGCATGCCAAACATGACGCCCAGCAGCAGCCCTGCGATCAGGCCGACCTGCCGCAGGCGCCGATTATCCAGCACCCATCCCGCAAAATAGAGGCTCAGGACGACATAGCCGGAGACCGCATGTACGCTGGGCAAGGCGCCGCCTCCCGCCATGCCCCGCCCGGCCCAGAATGATTCCGGCCATTGCGCGTAGCCGCCGAACATGATCAGCGCCATGGGACGCGGCATGGCCGTATAGTGCTTCAGCAGGCCAGCCAGCAAGGGACCCAGCGCAAACACGATGAACAGCAGCAACAGCACCGCCCTGGCATGCTTCAGCCGTTCTTCGCGGTAGCTTAGCGCCAGGCCGGCTGCGCACAGCAAGGCGCCGCCTATAGGCACCAGCCTGGCCACATAGCGGCCCACCACATCGGGCAGCAATGCATGGCGCAAGGGAAAGGACTGGCTGACGGCGTCATAGAAATACGTGCTGACCGCGATGTCCAGCGGGGAGTGCTGCACCTGATAGGCCAGCAAAGCCAGCAAGGCGATCACACTGACCTGAACCAGCACGAAATAGCTGCGCGCATCCTGGTGGACCATGGTGGCAGAAGGGTTCATTGCAACTCCAGGCAGATAGAACTGTCGGCACAATAATCCACTGCCCGTGAAATAAACGTCAAATTCCGAGCCCCGACAACATCGGCCCGGCACGCCTGAAAAGAGTTCGCCGCCGCGTGCGAATTCGTGGCAATCAGCCGCTTACGCCTGATCTTCCTGGTCCAGCGTCAGGGTGAATATCGTGCCGGCGTCCGCGCCACCGTGCCGCGACCGCACCTCCAGCCGCCAATGCTTGCGGCGGCACATCTGATAGGCAATCGCCAGGCCCAGACCATGCCGCGAAGGCTCCGGGTCGGGCCCGCCGTCGACCTGGCCGGTATCCTGGCGGCGGGCGGTGAAATAACGCTCGAACAGCAGAGGCAGCAGGCCAGCCGGAATGCCGGGCCCATTGTCTGCGAAGGCGATGCTGCGCGGGCCCGCGTTGTAGACGTGAAGCGTCGCCGGCGCCGCATGTTCGACCGCATTACGTATCAGGTTGCGCGCCACCGTCAATAAGGCATGCGGATCCAGCTTGCACACCATATCGTCGGCGATCCCATTGACGAAGGCCAGGCCCTTGCGGTCGGCCTCGTCCTCCATGCCCAGCCAGGCTTCGTCCACGCAGGCACGCACCTGCACCGGCCGCGGGTCGTTGTCCTGGTCATGCGCCAGTGTTTCTGCGCTGCTCAGGCTGCCGGCCATCAGATCGATATGGCGCGCCATGCGTTCCAGTCGTTGCCGGCCGCTGGCATCCAGCCCGCCTTCCAGCAACAGCATTTCGCTGTCGCTGCGTATGGCCGCCAAAGACGTGCGGACTTCATGGCTCAGGTTCGATGCAAACTGCCTTTCGAAGGTCAGCGAGGACTCGACGCGATCCTGCAGCCGATTGAAGGCTTCGATCAAGCGGCCAAATTCGTCGTCGCGCCTGACCGACATATCCGGGGCGCCAGGCGCCCAGTTGGACAGGTGGTCGGTCAACGCAAGCAGCGGCCCGGCAACCAGCCCAGCCAGCCAGCGCGCAAGAACGTAGGCCGCCAGTATGCACAACACGCCCAGCACCAGCACCACCCAGCCGAACTCATAGACGCGTGCTTCATGGGCGGTGGCATCGTAGCGCATATACAGCCGGCCGGCGGAGGTATCGGCCACAACCACATGCCAGGTCTTGTCTTGCGGTTTGAGCGTATGAGACCCCACGCCGATTCCGCGCAATGGCAGCGGCAGCAAGGCCTCGTCGGCAGGATCAGTGATCAGCCAGGACTGCAGCATGGCCCCCAGCTCCGTCTGGCTTTGCTCCTTGGGCACCGGCAGGCCTTGGCGCACTTGCTCCATCATGTGATGGGCTTCAGTCGTCAGGACAGCGTTGACGAGATCGTCTTCCATCTGCTCGAAGGCCAGATAAAACACCGCGCAAAGCAAGACCACGAACAAGGCGGCGCAGCCGGTCAGCGCCCAGACCGCCCGCTGTGTCAATGATGGACGCTTGGTCATGCCGAGGCCTTCTTGGCGCTGCCTGATCCGAGTTTCCAGCCTTGGCCGTGCACCGTTTCTATACCATTGAAGCCGGCATCCTGCAGTGCCTTGCGCAGCAGATGGACCTGACTGCGCAGGGCCTCGTCGGATGGCGGGCCGTCCGGCCACAAGGCGGCTTCCAGCCGGCGCCTGGATACCAGACCGCCGGACTGGCGCAGCAGCAACTCCAGGATCACCAGCGACTTGCGGGTCAAGCGCAAGGCCTGGCCATGCACCGTGACCGCTTGTCGCGATACATCGTAGGCCAGGCCGGGCAGTTCGAGCACCGAAACCCCACTGCCCCCTTCTGCATGCCGCAGCATGACGCGCAGCCGTGCCTCGACTTCCGCCAATGCGAAGGGCTTGATCAGATAATCGTCCGCACCCAGGGAAAAGGCAGCCAGTTTATCTTCGAGCTGGCTTCTGGCTGTCAGCATGAGGACTGGCAGCCGCGGCTGCCGGCCCGCGCGTATCGTTTCCAGGACGTTATAGCCATCCTTGCCCGGCAAGCCGATGTCCAGTATGACGGCGTCGAATTCATGCGCATCCAGCAGGCCCAGCGCCGCATGGCCGTCATAGGCTGCGTCGGGAACGAAGCCCTTGATTTCCAGATAGCGATACAGGTTGCCCGCAATAGTCAGATCGTCTTCGACGATCAATATGCGGGGCTGGGCAAGCACCATGTCGCGCGGCTGTCGGGCGCCGGCCTTTACGGGGCCAGCACCTTGCCCGGGTTCATCAGGCCATGGGGATCCAGTGCTTGCTTGATTCGCCGCATCAACGCCAGTTCGATCGGGTCTTTGTAGCGCGGCAAAAGATCGCGTTTCAACTGCCCGACCCCATGCTCGGCGCTGATGGACCCGCCATAGCGATGCACGCTGCCGTGCACCACATCGTAAATAGCAGCCTGCTTGGACAAGAGATCGTCTTCCGTATAAGCATCGCCCCGGGCAACGTTGTAATGCAGGTTGCCATCGCCCAGATGGCCGAAAATCACATGATGCACGCCCGGAAAATTTTGCTGCAGGGCGGCGTTCGTCGTGCTGACGAAATCGGCGATCTTCGACACGGGTATCGATACATCGTGCTTGACGCTTTTGCCGAAAGCCTTTTCCGATAACGGTATGCTTTCGCGCAAATGCCATAGCGCCTTGCTTTGCGCCATGTTCTCGGCGATCACGGCATCGATCGCCAGCCCATTTTCAATGACTGCACCGACCACGGCCTCGAAGCGCTCGCGCGCGTGTGCAGCGCTTTCGCTGTCCGATAGCTCGAGCAACGCGTACCAGGGCATGTCGGCCGAAGCGCCTTCGAAAGGGATGCGTTGCTGTGGATAGCATTGCACCACGCCCTGCAGGCAGTTGCCGGCGATCAGCTCGAAACCCGTCAGCGCGGCGCCAAAACCGGTGCGCGCGGCCGAAAGGACCTGGACCGCATCCTCGATGGAACGCAGGGCCAGTAGCGCCGTGCATTGCGCCACTGGCAAGGGATATAGCTTGACGGTAGCCGCGGTGATGATGCCCAGCGTCCCTTCGCTGCCTATGTAGAGATCACGCAAGTCGTAGCCTGTGTTGTCTTTGCGCAGCCCGCGCAGCCCATTCCAGATATCGCCCTCGGCCGTGACGACCTCCAGGCCCAGGGCCAGCTCGCGCGCATTGCCATAGCGCAGCACTTGCGTACCGCCGGCATTGGTCGCCAGGTTGCCGCCCAAGGTGCAACTGCCCTCGGCGGCCAGGCTTAGCGGAAACAGGCGACTCGCATCCCGCGCCGCCTGCTGGACCGACTGCAGTATGCAGCCGGCTTCCGCCACCAGCGTATCGTTGTCGGTGTCGATGCCGCGTATGCGGTTCAGGCGGACCAGCGATATCACTACGGCTTGCCCGGTGCCATCCGGTGTGGCGCCGCCGCACAGCCCTGTGTTGCCGCCTTGAGGCACCATAGGCACCCCGTGGGCCACACACCAGCGCACGACCTCCGCCACCTCTTCAGTCGTGCCAGGCTTCACGACCGCCAGAGCCGTACCGGCATAGCGGCCGCGCCAGTCCACGGTATACGACTGGGTGTCAGGCCCGGCCAACACATGCTGATGCCCGAGCATCTGGGCTAATTCATCTAGTCGGCTCATTGACAGCCTTTCTGGAGAGTTCTGAGGGAATCTCTTATTCTAAGGCAGATGAATGCGGCAAAGTCGACCGGTGGACGATCGCCCCATGCTGCATCTGCACACCCGCGGTTAATCCGCGATAATGACTTCAAACCGCCGCCCGGGTGTCGTGTCCTGCCGGCCAGGACCCGAAACCTCAGCGGCTCTTAAAGATGGGTTGAATCTCAGAAAGGACAAACCGTGACGGCAGACTCCCGTTTTCCTACCGCAGTTTTCAAAGCTTATGATATCCGCGGCACCGTGCCAGACCAGTTGAACGCAGGATTTGCGCACCAGCTGGGGCTGGCGCTGGCGCAAGAAGCGCGCGCCGCAGACCTGCACGCGCTGGTCGTCGGCTACGATGGCCGGCACAGCAGCCCCGAGCTGTCGCGCGCCTTGCAACAGGGCCTGAACGAAGGAG
Source organism: Pseudomonadota bacterium (assembly GCA_023389535.1). Taxonomy (GTDB): domain Bacteria; phylum Pseudomonadota; class Gammaproteobacteria; order Burkholderiales; family Burkholderiaceae_B; genus UBA6240. The sequence continues at coordinate 1,485 of JAEWEH010000211.1, read as the reverse complement.
GCATCGATACGCTGGACCTGGGCATGGTCCCCACGCCGCTTGTTTATTTTGCCGCCCATACCCAGCACACTGGCTCGGGTGTCGCAATCACCGGCAGCCATAATCCGCCGGACTATAACGGCTTCAAGATCATGATGGGCGGGAAAACGCTGTACGGCGACGGCATACAAAAGCTCGCACAGGTGATGGCGTATTTGCAGGACACGGCCGGCATGCAGCCGGGCCAACGGCGGGAACTGAATCTGCTGGACACCTATATCGACCATATCAGCGGCACGGTCAAACTGGCACGGCCCATGAAAATCGCCATCGATTGCGGGAATGGCGTGGGCGGGGTGGCGGCCACGCGGCTATTCCGCGCGCTGGGCTGCACCGTGGACGAACTCTATTGCGACGTCGATGGCAGCTTTCCCAACCACCATCCCGATCCCGCCGACCCCCACAACCTCGAGGATCTGATACGCCACGTGCAGGCAAGCGACTGCGAACTGGGCCTGGCCTTCGATGGGGATGCGGACCGCCTGGGCGTGGTGACCAAATCAGGGCAAATCATCTGGCCCGATCGCCAGCTCATTCTCTTCTTGCGCGATGTGCTGGAACGCCAGCCCGGCGCCACCATTATTTTCGACGTCAAATGCAGCCGCCACGTAGCGCGGTCGATCAAGCAGGCCGGCGGCAAGCCGCTGATGTGGCAAACCGGCCACTCCATGATCAAGGCCAAGCTGGCGGAAACCGGCGCACCCCTGGCAGGTGAAATGAGCGGCCATATTTTCTTCAAAGAACGCTGGTATGGCTTTGACGATGGCCTTTATGCCGGCGCCCGCCTGCTGGAAATCCTATCCCGCCATGACAGCCCTTCCGCAGTGCTGGAAGCCCTGCCTCAGGATATCTCCACGCCGGAAATCAAGCTGCAGATGCAGGAAGGCGAGCCCCATGCACTGATCGCCCGTCTGCAGCAGGAAGGCGACTTCCCCTCGGCCACGGCCATCAGCACCATTGACGGTGTGCGCGCGGAATATAACGATGGCTTCGGCCTGGCACGCGCGTCCAACACGACGCCCGTCATTGTGCTGCGATTCGAAGCAGAGACCGACGCGGGCCTGGAGCGCATCAAGGGCGAATTCCGCCAGGCATTCACCGCGCTGGCGCCGGAAGTAAAGCTGCCCTTCTAGGGCGCTTTCAATGTGGGCGTTCCCGCTTGCGCCTGCCAGCAGCGGCGGCTTGGCACAGTAGTCGGCGGCGGGCCGGCTACTATGCCCAAGAAATTAGCCGCCCCAGCCTCAAACTGTTTCTTGAGCGTCATCAAAGGCCATATGCCGCCAGGCCACCACTGCGGCTCGTCAGCCCTTCGGCCTATAGGGACCGATACAGATCCAGATGGGCCTGCACGACTTTCCGGATATCGAACTCGCGTTCCGCCAGGTTGCGCCCAGCCTGGCCCATGGCGCGGCGCTTGTCCGCGTCCTTCGCCAGTTCGAGCACGGC
>JAEWEH010000431.1 GCA_023389535.1 Pseudomonadota bacterium | reverse complement strand
GCCATGCCCGACTGCATGCGCAACCTCGATGCCTCCGGCCTGCGCGAGGCCGTGCTGCGCGCGGCCCGCAACAAACCGCTGCTGGGCGTTTGCGTGGGCGAACAAATGCTTTTCAGCCGCAGCGAAGAAGGCCATGTCACCTGCCTGGACATCTTTCCCGGCACGGTCAGGCGATTCGCCGGGCCGCAATATTCCACCAGCGACAGCCCTGCGGACCTGGACTTATTGAAGGTGCCGCACATGGGCTGGAACCGGGTGCGGCAGACGCGTCCGCACCCGATCTGGGCCGGCATCCCCGACGATACACACTTCTATTTCGTGCACAGCTATTACGTGGCGCCCGACGATCCGGCCGTCACTGTTGGGGTAAGCCATTATGGCCTGCGCTTTACCTGCGCCGTGGCAGAGGCTAACATTTTCGCAATACAGTTCCATCCTGAGAAAAGCGCCGGCTACGGCTTGCGCCTTTATCGGAATTTCGTAGATTGGAATCCATAACATCATGCTACTCATTCCCGCCATCGATCTCCAAGACGGGCATTGCGTGCGCCTGCGCCAGGGCGACCTGGATAACGCCACGGTGTTTTCCGAGGACCCGGCCGCCATGGCAGCCCAATGGCTGGACCAGGGCGCACGCCGCCTGCATCTGGTCGACCTGAACGGCGCCGTGGCAGGCAAGCCTAAAAACGAAGCCGCCATCAAGTCCATCATCAAGGCAGTCGCCGACGACATCCCGGTGCAGATTGGCGGCGGCATACGTAATCTGGACACCATAGAACGCTACCTGGACGCCGGCATTTCCTACGTCATCATCGGCACCGCCGCCGTGAAGGATCCGGGTTTCCTGCGTGATGCATGCAGCGCCTTTCCCGGCAACATCATCGTCGGCCTCGATGCCCGCGACGGCAAAGTCGCCACCGACGGCTGGAGCAAGCTCACCCGCCACGATGTCTTCGACATCGCGCGCAAATTTGAAGACTACGGCTGCGAAGCGATCGTCTACACCGACATCGGGCGCGACGGCATGCTGTCCGGCGTGAACATCGAAGCCACGGTCAAGCTGGCCCGCCACGTCAACATACCGATCATCGCCTCGGGCGGCGTCACCGACCTGAAAGACATCGAGGCGCTGTGCGCCGTTGAAGACGAAGGCGTGGAAGGGGCCATCCTGGGCCGCAGCCTGTACGAAGGCACATTGGATTTCGCGGCCGCGCAGAACATGGCCGACGAACTCGGAACGACATGACGCAGACAGCAACCCAAGCCGCACTTGCCGACACCGAACTGACCCGCCGCATCATTCCTTGCCTGGATGTCACGGCGGGCCGAGTCGTCAAAGGCATTAATTTTGTTGACCTGGTCGACGCCGGCGACCCCGTCGAAATCGCCCAGCGCTATAACGAACAGGGTGCGGACGAACTGACTTTCCTGGATATCACCGCCACCAGCGACGAGCGGGACCTGATCCTGCCCATCATCGAAGCGGTGGCCAGCCAGGTCTTCATTCCCCTGACGGTCGGCGGCGGCGTGCGCCAGGTTGCCGACATCCAGCGCTTGCTGAACGCGGGGGCCGATAAAGTCTCCATCAATAGCGCCGCCGTAGCGAATCCGGAATTGGTCCGCGCCGCGGCCGACTATCACGGCAGCCAGTGCATTGTCGTCGCCATGGATGCGCGCCGCGTGTCGGCCGCCGACGAACCGGCCAAGTGGGAAATCTTCACGCACGGCGGACGCAAGGCCACCGGCATCGATGCCGTGGATTGGGCCCGCAAAATGGCCAGCTACGGCGCCGGGGAACTGCTGCTGACCAGCATGGACCGCGACGGCACCAAATCGGGCTTCGATCTGGAGCTGACCCGCGCCGTCGCCGACGCCGTGCCCGTTCCGGTCATCGCCTCGGGCGGGGTCGGCAATCTGCAGCACTTGGCCGACGGCGTCACCACCGGGCGGGCCAGCGCCGTGCTGGCGGCCAGTATTTTCCATTATGGGGAATACACCGTCCGCCAGGCGAAAGAATATATGGCCGCGCGCGGGATTAAGGTACGATTGACGGCATGACACAAGATTCTCCGTGGTTGGACGCCATCACTTTCGACGAAAACGGCTTGCTGCCCGCCATCGCCCAGGATGCCGATACCGGCACGGTGCTGATGGTGGCGTGGATGAACGCTGAAGCACTGGATGAAACCGTAGCCACCGGCCAAGCCGTCTACTGGTCGCGCTCGCGCCAACGCCTCTGGCGCAAGGGCGAGGAATCCGGGCATGTACAGGTGGTGCATGAAATCCGCCTGGACTGCGACGGCGACGTCGTCCTGCTCAAGGTCAAGCAGGAAGGCGGCATCGCCTGCCATACCGGTCGCGCCAGCTGCTTTTTCCGGCGGCTGGACGGCACGTCGACCCAGGCTGTCTGGACGGCGGTGGACCCCGTCCTGAAGGACCCGGAACTGATTTACAAATGAACCCGCAAGACAACGCAAACCTGCTGGCCCGGCTGGCCGATACGCTGGAATCCCGCCTGCCGGGACGCGGCGGCGACCCATCCAGTTCGTATACCGCCAAGCTGCTGGCGCGCGGCCCGGATGCCTTCCTGAAGAAGATAGGCGAAGAAGCCACTGAACTGGTCATGGCTGCCAAAGACGGCGCCCCCGACCGCATCATCGCCGAAACGGCCGACCTGTGGTTTCACAGCCTGGTGGCCCTGGCACACTATGGCTTGCGCCCGGAACAGGTGCTGGCCGAACTGGCACGCCGGGAGGGCACTTCCGGCCTGGCGGAAAAAGCCAGCCGGCAAGACCCTCATTAACTCGGACCCTACTCATGAGCGACAATTGCCTCTTTTGCAAGATTGCCAAAGGCGAAATCCCCTCGAAGAAAGTCTACGAGGACAAAGATTTTTTTGCTTTTCACGACATTAATCCCGCCGCTCCCGTACACTTGCTATTGATACCAAAACATCATGTCGTGTCGATGCAGCATATCAAGGCGGAAGACGCTGAATGGTTGGGTAGAATGATGGCCCTGGCAGCCCGGCTGGCACAGGAAAACGGCTGCACGCCGGGGCCGGACGGCGGCTTCAGGCTGGTCGTCAATTCAGGTACAGAAGGTGGCCAGGAAGTTGACCACCTGCATTTTCACATTATTGGGGGCAAACGCCCCTGGGACAGGCGCGCAGCGCCTGCCGCGTAAACGGAGACGGTATCATGGGTAGTTTCAGCATTTGGCATTGGCTTATTGTTCTGGTCATTGTCGCCTTGGTGTTCGGCACCAAGAAAATCCGCAACATGGGCGAAGACCTGGGCGGCGCCGTCAAGGGTTTCAAGAAAGGCATGCGCGATGCGGCCGACGACAAGAAACCCGAAGCCGTCGCACAGCAACGCGTACAGGACGACACCATCGACGTTCAGGCCAAAGAAAAAACCGACGTCTGACAAAGGGCGTGCCGCCTCCGGCGGCACCTTTTGCCCGCAGGGCCACGCCCTGCTCTCATAAGCGAACCAGTTACTCATGTTTGACGTCAGCTTTAGTGAACTTATGCTGATCGGCGTCATTGCGCTGATCGTCATCGGTCCAGAGCGCCTGCCCAAAGTGGCGCGCACCATCGGGCATCTGGTGGGGCGCGCCCAGCGTTACGTCAGCGACGTCAAGACAGACATCCAGCGCGAGATGGACCTGGACGAACTGAACAACCTGAAAGGGCAAATGCAGGAAGCCGCCCAATCGGTGAAGTCGTCGATGCAGGACGCCACGGATAGCTTGCGCAAGCCGCTGGATGAAGCCCAGCAAGCGCTCAATGACGCCTCGGCGTCTGTGGAGTCGCTGGTGGACAGCGCGCGCGCTGAAGTGGGCACGCTCCCGGGCAATGACAAAGCCACAACCGCCAGCGCCCAGCCCCCGGCCAGCGAAACCAGGCCGGCGCCGGCTACCTTGCCCGCCGCCGACGGCCCAACTGCCGACGATGCCGATACCGCGGTCCATCCACCGCTGCCTGGCTTGGCCGGAACGCCACAGGACACGCCCAAAGCAGGGACTCCAACGTGACAAAAGAAGCATCCCAAGACACCCAGGACACCTTCATCTCGCACTTGGTCGAGCTGCGCACGCGGTTGCTGCGCGCTGTCAGTGCGGTACTTATCGTGTTTGTGGCGCTCTTTCTTTACCCCGGGCCGTCGGCGATCTACGACCTGCTGGCCCAGCCTATGCTGGCCTCGCTGCCCGAAGGCACCCGCATGATCGCCACCGGCGTCATCACGCCCTTCATGGTGCCCGTCAAGGTCACTTTGCTGGCCGCCTTCGTGCTGGCGCTGCCCGTTGTGCTGTACCAGGCGTGGGCCTTTGTGGCGCCGGGGCTGTATCGCCATGAACAGCGGCTGGCCTTGCCGCTGATCGCCTCCAGTACTTTGCTGTTCCTGATGGGCATGGCCTTCTGCTATTTCGTGGTGTTCCGCACGGTTTTCCACTTTATTGCCAACTTCGCCCCGCAATCGATCACCCCCGCACCGGATATCGAAGCCTACCTCAGCTTCGTGATGACGATGTTCATCGCATTCGGGGTCACCTTCGAAGTGCCTGTCGCCGTGATCCTGCTGGTCAAGACCGGCATCGTCACCGTCGAAAAACTGCGCGCCGCGCGCGGCTACGTCATTGTCGGCGCCTTCATCATCGCGGCCGTCGTCACACCGCCCGATGTCGTCAGCCAGTTCATGCTGGCGGTGCCCCTATGCTTGCTGTTCGAGTTGGGCGTCCTGGTGGCCGGCACTTTGAAGAAGAAAGCAGCGGAAGAACACGAGAGCGACGAGGACGACGCTTCCGACGAAATCACCGTCCGCAACGATTGATGCTGCGGCGGTTCAAGGCTTCCTGATCCTGGGGCGTATGCCCACTTGCAGCGCAATATCCAGCTTCTTGCCGTCGCGCATGATCGTCAGCGTGACCTTCTGACGCGGGGGCAAGGGTGCGATTTGATTCAAGAAGCCAATGGAATCGTGCACCGGGTGGCCATTCAGCGCCAGCACGATATCGCCGACCCGGATACCCCCCTTCCAGGCGGGGCCGTTGCGCAGCACGCTGGCGATGATCACGCCGTCGTCCTGGGCCAAGTCAAAGGCCTTGGCCAGATCGGGGGTGACGTCTTGCGGCTCGATGCCCAGCCAGCCCCGTGTCACGGTGCCGGTCTTGATGATTTGTTCCATGATGTTGTGGGCGGCCGCCGCCGGGATCGCAAACCCTATGCCGAGCGATCCCCCCGTTTCGGAATAGATGGCGGTATTGATGCCGATCAGGCGGCCCGATGTATCCACCAGCGCGCCGCCGGAATTGCCAGGATTGATGGCGGCATCGGTCTGGATGAAGTTTTCGTAGATATTGATGCCCAGCCGGTTGCGGCCCAGGGCCGATACAATACCCATGGTGGTGGTCTGCCCCACCCCGAACGGGTTGCCTATGGCCAGCACCACGTCGCCCACCTGCACTTCGTGTTCCCCATTGAAGGCCATGGGACGCAAGTCGGGCAAGTTTATTTTCAGCACGGCCAGGTCGCTTTCAGGGTCGGCACCCACCAGTTCGGCCTTTGTCTGGCGCCCGTCGCCCAACGCCACTTCGATGGCGTCAGCTGCCTCGATGACATGGTAATTGGTCAGCACATAGCCGTCGCTGCGCACGATGACGCCGGAGCCGAGGTTGGTGGATTCGCGGCGCCTGCTGAAACCGGGGATATCCCGGAACAAGCGCTCTAATTCAGGGTCGGGCGGTAGCGGGATCAGCGGTACATTGACATGTTTGCTGGTATAGATATTCACGACAGACGGGGTGGCCTGAGCGACCGCCTGGGCATACGATGCGACGGGGGCCGTGGCCGCGGCGGGTTCGGGCCGGGCCGGGGGCGGCGGCGCGGCCGGCTGCAGCCAGTCGGGGCGCAAGGTTGCCACGATGAATAAAATACCCAGGCATACCGTTACCGTTTGGGCAAATAGCAACCACAATCGTCGCATAAGGCAATAAGGAAGAAGGCAGCAATGAATCAGATATCGACACAACAACTGGCGGACTGGCTGGATGCCACCTTGCAAGCGCAGCGATTCAAGGACTATTGCCCGAACGGCCTGCAGGTCGAAGGTAAAGCCAGTATCCGCCACATTATCACCGGAGTCACCGCCTCGCAGGCATTACTGGAAGCGGCGATCGAGAAAAATGCCGATGCGATCCTGGTTCATCACGGCTGGTTCTGGAAGAACGAGAACCCTTGCGTGCGCGGCCCCAAGCGCAAGCGGCTGGAACTGGCCTTGCGCCACGGACTGAATATCTTTGCCTACCACCTGCCACTGGACGCCCATCCCACCTTGGGAAACAACGCTCAGCTGGCGCTGCGGCTGGGTCTGACGCCCGACCGGGACCCCGAAGGAAACCCGTTGACTTGCGGCTCGGACGGCCTGGTATGGCTAGGGCGGTGTGCACAACGCCAGACGCTCGAATCGCTAAGCCAGGGCATTTGCAATAACTTGCAACGTCAGCCGCTGATTGTCGGGAATATGCAACAAAAGATAGAACGCATCGCCTGGTGCACCGGCGGGGCGCAGAGCATGTTCGAAGCGGCAGTGAACGCGGGGGCCGACGCCTACCTGACGGGCGAGGCGTCCGAACCCAGTTTTCACCTGGCGCGTGAGACCGGCGCCGCCTTTATCGCGGCCGGCCATCACGCTACCGAGCGTTACGGCATACAGGCCCTGGGTCAGGCCGTGGCCGACGCGTTCGGATTACAGGTCGAGTTTGTCGATATCGACAACCCTATCTGATCACTTGGTTTTCAACAGATCGCGAATTTCACGCAGCAAGGCCACGTCCTCGGGCGGCGCCGCGGCCGCTTCTTCCGCCTTATCCTGGCGCATTACGCGCTCGCGCGCGGCGTTGACCGCCTTGACCAGGCAGAACACCACAAAGGCCAGCAATATGAAGTTGATCAAAATGGTCAGGAAGTTGCCCCAGGACAATACGACCGCGCCGGCCTTGGTCAAGGCGTCGTAGGTGTGGGGGCCGGTATAGCCTTCCGGCATGCGCAGTACCCAGAACTGATTGGTGAAGTCCACTTCACCACCAACGATGAATGCAACCAAGGGCATGATGATGTCTTTCACAAGCGAATCGATGATCTTGCCGAATGCCGCGCCGATGATCACACCGACGGCCAGATCGATCATGTTGCCCCTGACAGCGAACTGCTGGAACTCCTGGAGAAAACTGCGTGCTTTGCTCATGGCTTCTTCCTTTGGCGTTACACCCCAAGTCGGGCTAACGCTATAATACGCGGTTGAAAAGACACTACATAGCCAAAAAACAGTAAATTGGTAATGCCCACGCGGGCATGAATAAGGATACTAGAATGAGTCAGAACACGACACAGCTCGATGATTCCGCTGCGGTTGACCCCAACCTGCCGCCAGATCCTTCGCGCCGTTTCTGGGTAGCTTCGGCCTGTGCCGTGGGCGGCGTGGCAGGTGTTGCGACCGCCGTGCCCTTTGTTGCCTCCTTTGCGCCGTCCGACAAGGCGCGCGCCGCTGGGGCTCCCGTGGAAGTCGATGTGTCGAATATCGCTCCGGGCCAGATGATCACTGTGGAATGGCGCGGCAAACCAGTGTGGATCCTGCATCGCACGCCGGAACAGCTCAAGCACCTGCCGGATAATGATCCGGAACTGGCCGATCCCAATTCCGACCGCCCCGGCTTTACGCCTCCTTATGCGAAAAACGAATACCGTTCGCGCCGGCCCGAACTCTTCGTCTGCGTAGGCATTTGCACCCACCTGGGCTGCTCTCCCACGCCGGCTTTCACGCCCGGACCCCAGCCCGGCCTGCCGGCCGACTGGGAAGGCGGCTTCAACTGCCCCTGCCATGGGTCCACCTTCGATCTGGCCGGCCGCGTCTTTGCCAACAAGCCCGCCCCCGACAACCTCGAAGTCCCGCCCTATACGTACTCGGCCGATGGCACCCACATCACCATCGGCGTCGACGAAGACAACAAGGCCTGATGGCCAAATCCGGCGCCCGCGACCTGGGGCGCCACGTGAACCAAAACCGTTATACGCCTTGTAGATAGAATAAGGAGCCGTTTCATGGCTGGCGAAAAAACCGTCGAAACGACAGGACTCTTGGGCTGGATAGATAAGCGCTTCCCGCTTACTACCATGGTCAAAGAGCATATGTCGGAATACTATGCGCCCAAGAATTTCAATTTCTGGTATTTCTTTGGGTCGCTGGCAATGCTGGTGCTGGTCATCCAGATCGTGACCGGCATCTTCCTGGTCATGAACTACAAGCCGGATGCCAAGCTTGCGTTCGAGTCCGTCGAATACATCATGCGCGAAGTGCCATGGGGCTGGCTGATCCGCTACATGCACTCCACCGGCGCCTCCATGTTCTTCGTGGTGGTCTATCTGCACATGCTGCGCGGGCTGTTCTATGGCTCTTACCGCAAGCCCCGCGAACTGGTCTGGATCTTCGGCGTCGCCATCTTCCTCTGTCTGATGGGCGAAGCCTTCTTCGGTTACCTGCTGCCCTGGGGCCAGATGTCCTACTGGGGCGCCCAGGTCATCGTGAACCTGTTCTCGGCCATCCCCTTCATCGGGCCTGAACTGGCCGTCTGGATCCGCGGCGACTACGTCGTGTCCGACGCCACGCTGAACCGTTTCTTCGCTTTCCACGTCATCGCCATTCCGCTCGTGCTGATCGGTCTGGTGGTCGCGCACATCATTGCGCTGCACGAAGTGGGCTCCAACAACCCCGACGGCGTCGAAATCAAGCAAGGCCCCAAAGATCGCAACGGCAATCCCCAGGACGGCATTCCGTTCCATCCCTACTACTCGGTGCACGACATCGTGGGTGTCGCCGGTTTCCTGATGGTCTTCGCCGCGATTATCTTCTTTGGCCCCGAAATGGGCGGCTATTTCCTGGAGTACAACAACTTCATCCCGGCCGACCCCCTGAAGACACCGCCGCACATCGCCCCGGTGTGGTACTTCACGCCGTTCTATTCCATGCTGCGCGCCACTACGGCCGACTTCACCTGGGTCCTCGTGGCCGGTGCGGTCATCGCGGCCATCGCGCTGTTCCTGAAGGGCAACCTGAAAGGCGTCTGGCGCGTTGCGGCGCCCGTGATCCTGCTGGTCGTGGCCGTGCTGCTGCGTGTCATCGACGCCAAGTTCTGGGGCGTGGTCGCCATGGGCGGCGCTGTGGTCATCCTGTTCTTCCTGCCGTGGCTGGATCATTCGCCCGTCAAGTCGATACGCTACCGCCCTACCTGGCACAAGTATCTGTACGCCATCTTCATCATCAACTTCCTGGTGTTGGGCTACCTGGGCACGCAAGCGCCCAATCCGACCTTTAACCTCATGAGCCAGATCGGCACGGTGATCTACCTGGGCTTCTTCTTCCTGATGCCCGTATGGAGCCGTCTGGGCACCTTCAAGCAGGTGCCGGACCGCATCACCTTCCACGCTCATTAAGGCCACCAATACGTTACGGAATGATCATGATTAAAAAGTTGCTAGGTACCATCGCCTTGTCACTGCTCTGCGCGACCTCGTACGCCGCCGGCGGCAGCTACAAGCTCGATCACGCGCCCGACCGCATGAACGACATGGCCTCTTTGCAGAACGGGGCCAAGCTGTTCGTCAACTACTGCCTGGGCTGCCATAGCGCCAATGCCATGCGCTACAACAAGCTCACCGAAATCGGCCTGACCGACGAGCAAATCAAAAAGAACCTGCTGTTCACCAGCGACAAGGTGGGCGACCTGATGCGTATCGCCATGACGCCGGAAGACGCCAAGAAATGGTTCGGCGCCGCGCCGCCCGACCTGTCCGTCATCGCCCGCGCCAAATCCACCACCATGGGCCCGTCGGGCGTGGACTACGTCTACACCTTCCTGCGCACCTTCTACCGCGACACCTCCAAGGCCACCGGCTGGAACAATCTGGTTTTCCCCAGCGTCGGGATGCCCAACGTCTTGTGGCAATTGCAAGGTCCGCGCAGCCTGGAACACGTCACCATCCACAACGAAGCGCAGGCCGACGGCAGCTCCAAATGGCAGCGCGTCACCGCCAAGTACGACGCTCAGGGCTATTCGGAAATCAAAAAGGAAGACCTGCAAAACTACACCGGTTCGCCGGTCGACAAGGCCGTCCTCAGCTCCCCCAACAACAATGCCACCAGTGTCTTCGACAACCAGGTGGCCGACCTGTCCAACTTCTTGGGTTGGATGGCTGAACCCATGCAGCTTGAGCGCAAGCAGATGGGGGTGTGGGTATTGCTGTTCCTGGCGTTTTTCTTCGTCGTGGCGTGGCGCCTGAACGCCGCCTACTGGAAACACGTCAAGTAGCACGGTATGCAACGGCAGCGGTCGGCGCCAGCCGCCCACATTCTGCCGTCTGGAATAGGCGTAGACTGATACGCCTATTCCCTTTTCTGGAGCCGCATTTCGGTGCGCGCTCTTGTTCTTATTTTTACGATTGGAATCCGCGACATGATGGTGCTCTATTCAGGAACGACTTGCCCGTTCTCCCAACGCTGCCGCTTTGTGTTGTTCGAAAAAGGCATGGACTTTGAAATCCGTGACATCGACCTGTACAACAAGCCAGAAGACATCGCGGTCATGAACCCCTACGGCCAGGTACCCATCCTGGTCGAACGCGATCTGGTTCTGTACGAATCAAATATCATCAACGAATACATCGACGAGCGCTTCCCGCATCCGCAATTGATGCCTGCCGACCCGGTCATGCGCGCGCGTACGCGCCTGTTCCTTTACAACTTCGAAAAGGAACTGTTCGTGCACGTATCCGTGCTGGAAGACCGCAGTTCGACCGACACCAAGGCACAGGACATTGCGCGCCAGAACATCCGCGATCGTCTTGCGCAATTGGCCCCGATGCTGTTAAAAAATAAATACATGCTGGGCGAAGAATTCTCCATGCTCGATGTGGCCGTGGCCCCCCTGTTGTGGCGCCTGGACCATTATGGTATCGAGTTGCCCAAGAACGCCGCCCCCATCCAGAAATATGCCGAGCGCATTTTTTCGCGCCCGGCCTATATCGAGGCGTTGACTCCATCTGAAAAGGTCATGCGCCGCTAAACCACGACACCCATGCAAGAATCCCCGACTAAGCCCTACCTGATACGCGCCCTGCACGAATGGTGCACCGATAACGGCTACACCCCTCATATCGTCGTCACGGTCGACGCCAATACGGTGGTGCCTCCAGCCCATATCCACGATGGCCAGATCACGCTGAACATCGGCGCGTTGGCCACCAATCGGTTGATCCTGGGCAATGAATACATTGAATTCCAGACCCGTTTTGGTGGGGTCACGGAACAGATCTTCGTGCCCGTTGCCGCCGTATCGGCCATCTATGCGCGGGAAACCGGGGCCGGCATGGGTTTTGACGTGGTCGAGTCCGCGCCCTATCCGGGCGCCGAAACCAGCCCGGACGCCGAGGTGGCCGCTCCACGTGTGGTCAGCAGCAAGGACGCAGGCAAGGACACGCCCCCCGACGACAACGATCCCAAGCCGCGGCGCTTTACCGTTGTCAAATAAAACGGTCAATCCGGATTCGGCATAGCGCGTTGCCAACGCGTTTGCGCGACAAACCGGCCGGGCCGCCTTACAACGGCCCGGCCGGATTTATCATCCGACCCCTTCAGGCGGGAAGTTCCGCCAGTTTGGCATGCAGTTGCGCCTTCAGCGCTGGGTCCAGCTTCAGTTCGCGGGCCAGCTCTTCAAGATAGGCACGTTCCATGAAACTGTCTTCATCCACAACCAGCAAGCTGGCCAGGTAGATTTCCGCAGCCATCTCCGGCGTAGCAGCCAGGGCCGCAATTTCGGCCGGATTGGCAGGCTTTGCCAGCTCGGCCTCGAAC
>JAEWEH010000195.1 GCA_023389535.1 Pseudomonadota bacterium | reverse complement strand
GTACGCGGCCTCTGACATACTGGTCCAGGACCGGCAGGGGCGTCTGCTGGAGCGCATCCGTACAGACTTTCAGGGACGGCGCGGCGACTGGGTGGCTTTGGATGATATCTCTCCCGCGATGCAAAGGGCTGTCATTCTTTCCGAGGATCGCCAATTCTATGAACATGAAGGGGTGGATTGGCGGGCTTTGGCCGCTGCCGCATGGGGTGCACTGACACAAGAAGGGCGGCGTGGCGCTTCGACCTTGACCATGCAGTTGTTGGGCCTGGTCGATGCGCAGTTCCAGCGTGAGCCGGGTGGACGCAGCATTGTGCAGAAAGTCGATCAGGTTTTCGAGGCGCAAAGGCTGGAAGCGGTCTGGGGCAAGCAGCAGATCCTCGAGGCTTATCTCAATCTGGTGGCCTTTCGCGGCGAACTCGTCGGCATTGACGCAATCTCCCGCGTGATGTTCCAGAAACGGGCCAGTGGGCTGGATGCGCGTGAAGCAGCACTGGCCGCTGTCCTCTTGCGCGGGCCCAACGCCGCCCGTCCGACACTGGTGCGGCGTGCCTGCCACGTTCTGGTTGAAATGGGTTGGCCGGAGCAGTGCGATGGCCTGGATGACTTTGTATACCGGTCGCTGTTGCGCAAATCGGCGTCCTGGGCGGACAGCGCCGGGTTGGCGCCGCATTTCAGCAGATTGGCATGGAGCAGGGCGCGCGCGCTCGGCCGGGGTTCGGATCCGCGGCTGAGAACCTCGCTGGACGCTGGCTTGCAACGCTTCGCCCTGGCCAGCGTCAGCAATCACGTGCGCTCGCTGCTGCGGGCCAATGTGCGCGATGCCGCCGTGGTCGTCCTGGATAATCACAGTGGCCAAGTGCTGGCCTATGTAGGCTCATCGGGTGGCTTGTCGCGGGCGTCCAGCGTCGATCACGCGCGGGCGCTGCGCCAGGCAGGGTCCACGCTCAAACCATTTCTATATGCGCAGGCGCTGGAGCAGCAACGCTTGACGGCAGCGTCTTTGCTCATGGATGGTCCGCTGGACCTGGCTACGGGCAGCGGCCTGTACATCCCGCAGAATTACGACAAGCAATACGCCGGTTGGGTCAGCGTGCGCACAGCCCTGGCTTCATCTTTGAACGTGCCTGCGGTAAGGGTGTTGACTATGGTCACGCCGGATGCGTTTGCGCGCCGCCTGTTGCAGCTGGGCTTGCCTTTGGACGAAAGCGGCGACTTTTACGGCTATAGCCTGGCCCTTGGCAGCGCCGATGTGAGCCTGCTGGCACTGACCAATGCCTACCGCACGCTGGCCTCCGGCGGACGGGACTCGCCGCCGGTCTATCTCGGTGATGACGCTGCGCCGCCGCGGGGCTTGCAGATCGTGTCGGCCGATGCGGCCTGGATTATTGGCGATATCCTATCGGATCGCCAGGCGCGCGCCCGCACTTTTGGGCTGGATAGCCCGCTGTCCACGCCGTTCTGGACCGCGGTCAAGACTGGCACCAGCAAGGACATGCGTGACAATTGGTGTATAGGCTGGTCCGAGCGCTATACCGTGGGCGTGTGGGTGGGCAATAGCGGCGGCGCCAGCATGCAGGACGTGTCCGGGGTGTCCGGAGCAGGACCCATATGGCACGACATCATGACTTATCTGCACCGGTCGACAGGCAGCAAACCGCCGCTGCAGCCTGCCACGGTAGTGCGCGCCGGCATTGATTTCGAGCACGACCTGGAACCGCCCCGCAGCGAAGTGTTTCTGGCCGATACCGCTATCACGCATGTGGCGCTGGCGCCGCAAGAACACCAGGGCATGGCCTTGCGGCCCCATATTGCTTCACCTGCCGACGGTGTGGTGCTGGCGCTGGACCCGGATATTCCACCGGCTCATCAACGAGTCTGGTTGCGTGCCGCAGTTGCTGTCCAAATGGCGAACACGCTCGCGTGGCGGGTCGATGGCATCGTGCTGGGTCGGGGCGCCGCGCTGTCCTGGGCCCCACGGCCCGGCAAGCATCGGATCGAACTGATTGACGAAGGCGGCCAAGTGCTGGACCAGGCCCGGATCGATGTGCGTGGCGCAGGAACGAAGCCCGCCGCCTCGTAACACCGGCCCCAACAAATTGAAAGATATTGTCTTAAATTCGGCTGCCCACCTGTTAAACTTTCCTATCGCTGAAATCCTGACGGAGGGGAATGTTTCTATGAACACTGTTCGCAAGCTAAGCCGTATCCTTGTGCCTGCCAGCCTTGTGCTGCTTGCCGCCTGCCAATCCGTACCCGGCAAGAAGGCCAGTACATCCACTCCGCCGGCCGCCGCAAGTACTACACCGGCCCCAGGCGCGCCCCAGCCGGACAGCACCATGCAAGCGCAGCACCAGGGCGCTCCCGTGGCTGTTTTCCTTGCAGACACGGTCATCCAGACCGGGTGGACGCCGGTCAATATTCAATCCGGCACTTTATACGTCAACCCGCAGCCCATAATTACGCGTGACGACCTTAGTGGCGTGCAGGCCGGTTCCAACAAGGAAGGGGAAGGTCTGCTTGCGCTGCAATTGAACGAGGCCGGCCAAAGCAAAATCGTTGATGCGACCACCAAGAACCCCAACAAGCGCCTGGCGCTGGT
>JAEWEH010000275.1 GCA_023389535.1 Pseudomonadota bacterium | reverse complement strand
CGGAACATATTTCCATACATAAAGAGCAGGCGGCAGGCCGAATTCCCGCCCAGGTCATATACCGGCGCTACCTGGGGTTCAAGGCCGCCTATGCCGTACGCATGGCAGACGGCAAGACCGTCAATGTGGACATGCCTGCGGCCACTGACCCGGTTCACGCGGCGGGAACGCCGGTTTTCCTGGGCTTCAGCCCTAACTGCCGCTTGGTGCAGGCCTGATGATGATGAACGCAATCCGGCTGCGCACGCCCTCGCCCTGGCTGGGCCCTGCCCTGCTTTGCCTGCTGGTGCTGATCGCGCTGGTGGTATGGCCGCTGGCGGCGCTGTTTTACCAGAGCGCCATTGATCCACAGACCGGACAGGCCAGTCTGCAAGGCTTCCACACCTTCTTCAGCAACCCGCGTTATGTGCAGGCTTTCTTCAATACCCTGATCCTGGGCGCGGTATCCACCACAGGCACGCTGCTTCTTGGCGCGCCGCTGGCCTATATCGTGGCGCGCTACGATTTTCCCGGCAAGACTATTGTGGCGCTGCTGCCGCTGGCCACCATCATTCTGCCGGACATCGTCGTGTCGCAAGCCTGGCTCATGCTGCTCGGCAATAACGGCATCGCGCGCCACGCCCTGGAAGCCATCGGCATAGATTTGCCATCTTTCTATGGCTGGTTCGGCATGTCGTTTGTACTGATACTGAACGACTATACCTATGTCTATATCGGCATGCTGGCAGCGCTGAAGGCCATAGACGGCACCATAGAAGAAGCGGCCGTCAATCTGGGCGCAAGCAATCTGCGTCGTGCTTTGACGGTGACCCTGCCCGTGCTCGTGCCGGCCTTGTTGATCAATGCGATGATCGTCTTCACCCTGGCAGTGGACAACTTTTCCATTCCGATGATCCTGGGCGGACGTGTCGATGTGCTGTCATCTTTGACTTACACGACCTTCCTGTCGGAAATGGGAGGCAACCCTACCATGCAAAGCGTGCTCGCAGTCGTATCCGTCGCCCTGGTCGGCTGTGTGCTCTTCGTGCAAAAACGCGTAGTAGAACGCAAGACCTATCAGATGCAGCAGGGCCGCGCGCCGCTTGCCATGCGCGCACGCGGCGCCGCCGCGGTCGCCCTGACGCTGTGCGCGGTACTGTTCGTGGCGTTTTCCATGATACCGGCCGTCATCGTGTTGATCGGGGCCTTCACCAAGGCCAGCGGCCCCGTCATGCAATACGGCACCTTCACGCTGGAGAACATGGAGCGCGCTTTGCGCAACGCGCCCGAGCCCATATTGAACTCGCTCATGCTGGCCAGCGTGGCCGCCATCGCCGGCACTTGCTTCGCCACCGTCACCAGCTATCTGATCGTCAAAAAACGCATGTGGGCCGTCAGTGTGCTGGACTATGTCGTCATGCTGCCCTTGGCCATATCCGGGACGGTACTGGGCATCGCGCTGATCCACACCTATAACAGCGGCATGATCATCCTTACCGGTACCTGGGTCATCATGGCGGCCGCCTACTTCGTACGCAAGGTGCCCTTTTCGATACGCTCGGCCTCGGCGTCCTTATATAGCATCCCGGATTCCATCGAAGAGGCGTCCATCAATCTGGGCGTCTCGCCCATCGCCAGCTTCTTCAAGGTGATACTGCCCATCATGAAACCCGCCATTCTGGGCGCGGCGATTCTCATGTGGGTGACATCACTGGCGGAAATCTCCGCCACCATCGTGCTGTATTACGGCGGGATGGAAACCATGCCGATTCAAATGTTCCGTCAGATCGACGCCGGCTATCTCGCGCGCGCGTCCTCCTACGGCGTCATTCTGATGGTCGTGATTATCGTTCCCATTTACCTGGCCGTGCGTTTTTTCAAGCTCGACCTGTTCTCCAGCCGTTAACCCCTTAGAAGGAAACCCTATGCTTAGCCCATCCTTAATCAAGCAATGCCTGGCAAGCGCCGCCGGCGGAGTCGCCCTGTTGCTCAGCCATGGCGCCTACGCGGCCAACGCGGTGGTTTATACGTCCAATAATGTTCAGACCATCGATACGGCGATGGATATCGCCAAGACGACCGCCAAGGACTTGTCGGTACAGACCGTGACATCGGGCACGGGCGCGTTGATGAAACGCATTGAGGCCGAATCGAAGAACCCGCTGGGCGACGTCGTGTGGGGCGCAGGCTTCGGCACCATGGCCGCCTTCAAGCAAAATTTTCAGCCCTATCAATCACCTGAAGCCAAAGATATCGACGCCCGTTTCATCGGCCCCGACAATCTTTGGGCCGGCACCAACGCCCACGTGATGATCATCATGGTCAACGAGAAGCAATTGAAAGGCGACGAGGCGCCTAAATCCTGGAAAGACCTGTTTGATCCAAAATGGAAAGGACGGCTCATTGTCGGCGACCCTGCCACTTCCGGCAGCACTTACGACCAGATGTACGGCATACATCAACTGTACGGTGATGACGGCTTCAATAAGCTGGTCGCCAACGCTGACGTATCCAAGAGCTCCGGCCAGGTCTATAAAAGCGTGGCCAACGGAGAATACGCCGTGGGCGTGACCATGGAATACGCCGCATATTCCTATGTGGCGGGCGGCCAGAAGGAAATTCGCCTGGTGTATCCGGAAGAAGGCGTGTTTGTGGCGCCCGAGGCCGTGGCCATCATCAAGAACCCGAAGAACGGCAACGAAGCCGCCCAAAAACTCTACGACGTCCTGTTGTCCAAGGAAGTTCAGGAAGCAGAACTGGTGCACAACTTCCGGCGCCCTACGCGTTCGGACATCGACGTTTCCAAGCTGACCAAGCTGCCCAATCTTTCCAGCATCAAGGTCGAAGCCACCGACCCGCTGAAAGCGGCGGCCGAATATGACGCCATCATCGGCTCATGGAAGAAAGCCATGGAGGCGGCCGGCAAATAAGTGCAGGCGACGCGGCGCATGATGCACACGATTGCTTGGCGCCATGTGCTGCGGTGAATGCGGCGAAGGCCGCCACTGGACTGTGCCCCCTGGACTGTGCCGTGCGCTCCAGGGGGTTTTTTCTGAATTCCGAACAAGCGTACAATTTCGCCCTGGCGCGCGTTGGCATACTCCACCCCGCCTGCCTGGAAACATGATCGGAAGCAGAATATTTTGAGCACCAAACGAAGCAAACGCTGGAATGGCGAGCTGGATTCCCTGGCCCCCGAATTCCTGAAAGAAGTCACAGAGAAAATGCAGTCTTATGGAGACCGCATCCAATTTGAACAACCAAACAGGGCTGCCACGCCAAATTACCAAGTCATCAACCCCACGGGCCGGAAAATGGGGTTCGATAACCGGCATTTGATCCTGCGGCCCAATGCCGACGGGAATATCGGCGACGAACTGACGCCTGTCTACACCCTGCAGGCCATCAAGGCCGCCATGACAGGTGCTGGCACAGCGTCGGCGCGTACGAGCCGGCCGCGCGCATCAGGCGCGAGCCGCAGCACGACTGCGTCTGCAACACGGGGCAGTGCGCCCGCGCCGGCGGCCGTGGATACTGTCGAGCGCGACAAGTACGCGTACTACAAAGAGAACAAAGAAACCTTGCCGGACGGTATCGTGAAGTATTCGCAGGCGGTCAGCACGCTGATGCGCCAAGGCATGTCGGCCGAAGCGGCCTTTAACCTGATCATCAAGCAGCATTTCTGCAATTGAATCGCCGGCCCCGGGCTTATCCACACTTTATGTGGATAAGCCTGCGTACAAGTATGGGGCATCTTGTCGAAACGTAATAGATATGCCGAATTCCGACATTCGGCCAAGCGTAGGCCATTTAGCCGTTACCCCGCGTTGCCCCTCGTCAAACATCTCCACAGGATAGGCTTGCACTCCTCGCTCAAGTTGTCATGATGAAAGGTCACTCGACTTTCGATGACAGGAGAACGCATGCATCAACGACTGACACGTAAATCCTTGGTAAACGCAGTTTCGGCGGTTTTGATCGGCATGGGGCTGGCCGCGGCGCCAGCCATGGCCCAACAAGCGGTCCAAAGCCAGGCCCCGGTCACCTCGCCCGCACCCGACTACTCCAACGCCCAGCTTGAAAGCTTTGTCAGCGCATCGCGCAAGATCGCCATGATCTCTCAAGAATATTCGCCCAAGCTGCAGGCGGCCACCGACGATACGGCTAAAAAGAAAGTATTCGAGGAGGCCGACGACAAAATGGTCAAGGCCGTGCATGACGAAGGCATGACGGTAGACCAATTCAACGGCATCAATCAAGCGCTGCAGCAAGATCCTAAGCTGGTCAGCCGGGTCCAGGAGCTCGCTAAATAAAGGCGTACCAAGTAAAGGCGTACCAGGCGCGCGGCCTGGGCTCGGGCCGCTCACCCTGTTTGTCCTGTTCTTCAGGAACCGGCCGGCAGGGCTTGCACGCCGGCATAGTCGTCCGCTGAAGCGCGGCGCACGGCCGAGCCTGCGGCCGCGTCTCTGTATGCCGTTTGCGAGCGAGGCAGTACGCCGTCGGCGTCCTGGCTACGGTCGGCGTCGGCGCGTGCGCCTTGTTCAAGGCGAAACACCGCAACAGCTTCGGCCAGTTGCCGCGCCTGGTCCTGCAAGGATCCGGCCGCGGCGGCCGCTTGCTCCACAAGGGCGGCATTCTGACGGGTCATGCCATCCATTTGCGATACCGCCTGATTGACCTGTCCAATACCCAGCGCCTGCTCGGCCGTTGCGGCAGAGATCTCTTTCATGATGTCGGTTACCCGACCCACGGACACGGACAGATCCCGTACCATGGCGCCTGCCGCCTCGGCCTGCCGCGATCCAGCGGTTATCTCGCCCACCGAGCCTTCGATCAATGCCTTGATTTCTTTGGCGGCTTCCGCACTGCGTTGGGCGAGCGAACGAACCTCGGCCGCCACAACGGCAAACCCCTTGCCTTGTGCTCCTGCACGAGCCGCTTCGACCGCGGCATTCAGGGCCAGGATGTTGGTCTGGAAAGCGATACCGTCTATGACGCCAATGATCTCGCCAATCTTCCCGGAGTGTTCCGCCATGCTGCGCATGGTACGCACCACGCCGGACACGGCCTCTTCGCCCCGCATCGCCGCGGCAGCCGCATCGGTTGCCAGGCTTTCAGCCTGGCGGGCATGGTCGGAATTCTGATGTACCGTCGTTGCCAGCTCGTCCATGCTTGCGGCGGTTTCTTGCAAAGAAGCGGCCTGCTGCTCGGTGCGGCTGGCCAGGTCTGCGCTGCCGGCCGCGATCTGGCTGGCCCCGACATTAATTTCTTCAACGCCTGCGCGTACCGCGGCAATGGTAAGGCCCAGATCGTTCTGCGTCTTGGCCACATTGCCGAGCAGGACATGGACTTCGTTGCGGCTGCCTGCATGCACCCGAGGAGGACGCGTGGATAAATCGCCATGCCCGAGACGGCCCATGGCTGCCATGACTTCGCGCATGGGTCGTAGCGTGGTTGCCGCCAGCCAGCCGACCAACAAGGAAATAAGCAAAGTCCCGATTAACATCAGGCCGAGCTGGAACAGCAATGCGCGGCGGCTTTGCGCAAGAAATTCATCGCGATCGCCCGACGCAACCATAAGCCATTCCCAGCCGGGTACCGTATCCCAGGCCACAAACTGCGGGTTTGCTCCGGCCTCACCGTTTGCTGCAGTTTCCGTGAAGCCTGAAGTACGGCCCTGCACTGCGTCCTGCAGCTTCGTGAAGTCGAATGCCGGCGTGCGGGCAGCGCCAGACTGGCCTTCAGAAAACGCGACGGGCTGCCACCCCTTGCCATCGAGGCTGCGCCGCAATACTTGGAGCCGGCCATGCTCGGCCACCCGCAAAGCAGCGACCCATTTCAACAGGTGCTGCACCTGTTCATCCACGTCGATGCGCGCCGAGATCCCGCCATAGACTGCTCCAGCCTCGTCTTTCAGCGGCTGGACGCTGAGCGCATGCCATTTCCCATCGGCATGCACCACGCCGCTATAGGGATCCCCCCGGTCCAGGGCGCGGGCGAGCAGATCCG
>JAEWEH010000210.1 GCA_023389535.1 Pseudomonadota bacterium | reverse complement strand
GTGGTACGCCACGGCCAAGGCTGACGCCCCATGATGTCGGCATTGCTTTATTGGCGGGTTACGGCGTCGCCCGGCGCCGGCGTCCGCGTTATTCCCTTTATTCTTACGTTCTGACAGGTATCCAATGAAAATTCACGAGTATCAAGGCAAGGAACTGCTGAAGAAATTTGGCGTGACTGTGCCGCGCGGCATTCCCGCCTTTTCCGTCGACGAAGCCATGGCCGCAGCGGAACAGCTGGGCGGCCCAGTCTGGGTGGTGAAGGCCCAGATTCACGCCGGCGGCCGTGGAAAGGGCGGTGGCGTGAAACTGGCCCGCTCGATGGATGAAGTGCGCCAGTTATCCTCCGAGATCCTGGGCATGCAATTGGTCACCCACCAGACCGGTCCCGAAGGCCAGAAAGTGGGCCGTCTGCTGATCGAAGAAGGCGCGGACATCAAGAAGGAATACTACGTCGGGATCGTCACTGACCGCGGTACGCAGCGCGTATGCGTCATGGCGTCCAGCGAAGGCGGCATGGACGTCGAAGAAGTCGCCGAGAAAACTCCCGAGAAAATCCTGAAAGTGTTCGTCGACCCCAAGACCGGCCTGACCGATCAGGAAGCCGAAGGCCTGGCGCGCGGCATCGGCGTTCCGGACGCTTCTGTGGCCAAGGCCGCGGCGGAATTCAAGAAACTTTACCAAGCCTACTGGGACACCGATGCTTCCCTGGCTGAAATCAACCCCCTGATCTTGACCGGTTCGGGCGACATCATTGCCCTGGACGCGAAATTCAACTTCGATTCCAACGCCTTGTTCCGCCACCCCGAAATCGTCGAGTACCGCGATCTGGCCGAAGAAGATCCGGCCGAAGTGGAAGCCAGCAAGTACGACCTGGCCTACATCCAGCTGGATGGCAACATCGGCTGCCTGGTGAACGGCGCCGGCCTGGCCATGGCCACCATGGACACCATCAAGCTGTTCGGCGGCGAGCCCGCCAACTTCCTGGACGTGGGCGGCGGGGCGACGGCCGAAAAGGTCACCGAAGCCTTCAAGATCATGCTCAAGAACGAAGGCGTCAAGGCCATACTGGTCAACATCTTCGGCGGCATCATGCGTTGCGACGTCATCGCCGAAGGCGTGATCGCCGCTTGCAAGGCCGTCAACCTGAGCGTTCCGCTGGTCGTGCGCATGAAGGGCACCAACGAAGAGCTGGGCAAGAAGCTGCTGGCCGAATCCGGTTTGCCCATCATCAGCGCCGACACCATGGCCGAAGCCGCGACCAAAGTCGTTGCCGCCGCGAAATAAGAATACTGCCGAGGATTTGTAAATGTCGATTCTGATCAACAAAGACACCAAAGTCATCACCCAAGGGATCACCGGCAAGACCGGTCAGTTCCATACTCACATGTGCCGCGAATACGCCAATGGCAAGAATGCGTTCGTGGCGGGCGTGCACCCCAAGAAAGCGGGTGAGAACTTCGAAGGCGTGCCCATTTTCGGTTCCGTCAAGGACGCCAAGGCTGAAACCGGCGCTACGGTTTCCGTCATTTACGTGCCGCCCGCGGGCGCGGCCGCGGCCATCTGGGAAGCCGTCGACGCGGACCTGGATCTGGTCATCTGCATCACGGAAGGCATCCCCGTGCGCGACATGCTGGAAGTGCGCAACCGCATGCGCGACCAGAACAAGAAGACCCTGCTGCTGGGCCCGAACTGCCCCGGTCTGATCACCCCCGACGAACTCAAGATCGGCATCATGCCTGGCCATATCTCCCGCAAGGGCCGTATCGGCGTGGTCAGCCGTTCGGGCACGCTGACCTACGAAGCGGTTGCGCAACTGACCGAGCTCGGCCTGGGCCAGTCGACCGCGGTCGGCATCGGCGGCGACCCCATCAACGGCCTGAAGCACGTCGATGTACTGCAGATGTTCAACGACGATCCGGATACCGACGCCGTCGTCATGATCGGTGAAATCGGCGGCCCGGACGAAGTCAACGCCGCTCAGTGGGCCAAAGAAAACATGAAGAAGCCGGTCGTGGGCTTCATCGCCGGCGTTACCGCGCCGGCAGGAAAGCGCATGGGTCACGCCGGCGCTCTGATTTCGGGCGGCGCGGACACCGCTGACGCCAAGCTGGAAATCATGGAAGCCTGCGGCATCCGCACCACCCGCGACCCATCCGAAATGGGCAAACTGCTCAAATCGGTGCTCTAAAAAGAACCGTAAGGGGCTCGCCGAATGCGAGCCCTTTTACACACGGCCTGGCGGCTCCATATCGGATTTCGTCTTCCTTGGTTAATAATTAATACTCGAACCGGAAACTGAACATGATCGAGTTCTTCCAGACGCTCCATTGGGGCGCCATTGTCCAAATCATCCTGATCGACATATTGCTGGGCGGCGACAATGCCGTCGTCATCGCCCTGGCGTGCCGCAACCTGCAAGCGAAGCAGCGCATGCAGGGCATTTTGTGGGGTACGGCCGGCGCCATCATATTGCGTGTCGTGCTGATCGCCTTCGCGCTGACCTTGCTGGGCATCCCTTTCCTCAAGATCGTCGGCGGGGCGCTGTTGGTGTGGATAGGCATCAAGCTGCTGGTCCCCGAAGAGGACGAGCACGGCAACATCAAAGGCAGCAGCACCATCTGGAGCGCGGTCAAGACCATCATCATCGCCGACTTTGTCATGAGTCTGGACAACGTCATCGCCATCGCCGGCGCCGCGCAGAACACGCACCTCGATCATCAGCTGGCTTATGTGATTTTCGGCCTGCTGGTCAGCGTGCCCATCATCATCTGGGGCAGCACCTTGGTGCTCAAGCTTATCGACCGCTTCCCGCTGGTCGTCACTTTCGGGGCCGGTCTGCTGGGCTGGATCGCTGGCGGCATGGTGGTCACCGATATATTCGTGACGAACCAGTTTGGTGAACTTCCCGGTTCGGCCAAGCTTGCGGCCGAAGTCGTCGGCGCTGCCCTCGTCATCGTCATAGGAAAATGGATTGCCAGCCGCAAGGGCAGTCCCAAGGAACAAAGCAATGAGTCTGTTTAAGTCGACGGACGGCAAGCAGCAAAGCGACAAAGGGTTGTCTTTGCTGCAGGGCCTGGGTATTCTCGCCATTATCGGCATCGTCGCGGCGATCGTCATCAATTACTTCCTGTAGTGCCCGGTATGTCCGATACACCTTCCAAATTGGTCATTGCAACCCGCGCCAGCCGCCTTGCCTTATGGCAGGCCGAGCACGTGCGGGACCGGCTGCAGGCCGTCTACCCCGCGTGCCAGGTCAGCCTGCTGACCATGACCACGCGTGGAGACCAGATCCTCGACCGGTCGCTGTCCAAGGTGGGCGGCAAGGGCCTGTTCGTCAAAGAGCTTGAAACGGCTTTGCTCGATGGGCGGGCCGATCTGGCTGTGCATTCGCTGAAAGACGTGCCCGTGGACATGCAAAGTCCATTCTCGCTGGCCGTCATCATGGAAAGGGATGATCCACGCGACGCGTTTGTCTCTAATGAACACCCGTCGTTGGACGCCTTGCCCGACGGCGCGGTAGTGGGCACATCGAGCCTGCGCCGCGAGGCGCAAATACGCGAACGCTACCCCCATTTGCGCATACAGGCACTGCGCGGCAACTTGGATACGCGTCTTGCCAAGCTGGATCGCGGCGAATATTCCGCCATCATCCTGGCCGCCGCCGGCTTGAAGCGGCTGGGCCTGCAGGACCGCATCCGCGCTTATCTTCCGGTTGAGCTCAGTCTGCCGGCTGCGGGGCAGGGCGCATTGGGGATCGAGATCCTCGAGTCGCGCGACGATATGCGGACTTGGCTGGCTCCCCTGGCAGATCCGGCCTCAACCGCCTGCGCGCTCGCCGAGCGCGCTGTCTCGCGAGTCCTGGGCGGCTCTTGCCAGGTGCCGCTGGCCGCCTACGCACAGCTCCAGGGTGACACGCTGAACGTCGACGCCCTGGTGGCAGAACCGGATGGCACGCGCATATTGCGCTCGCACGCCAGCGGACCGAAGTCATCGGCTGAACAGTTGGGCGAACAGGCGGCTCGCGAACTGCTGGGCGGCGGAGCCCGCGAAATCCTCGCCCGCCTGTTGACCGGTGACGCAGCGCCCTGAGCCACGGCTGGGTTCCGCGGCGATGGCCATGGACGCCTGCATTGTCCTGACTCGCCCCGAAGGCCGGAATGAAGCCCTGGCCGAGCGCTTGAGATCCGCGGGACATCAGGTGCTTTGCCTGCCGGCCTTGAAGGTCACCGCTTTGCCGTTGAATGAGAGCATCAAGCCGCCTGGCGACTATGATCTCATTGTGTTCGTCAGCCGTAACGCGGTGCAGTTCTATCTCGACAGCCTGGCCCGGCTGGATATGCTGCCGCCGTGGCCGGCGCATACGCTTGCGGCCACTGTCGGCGTGTCCAGCGCGGCGGGCTTGAAACAGGCAGCCATCATTCCGGCGGCCAGTATCCTCCATCCCAGTGCCGACGCCCAGAACCAGGATTCTGAAGCGCTATGGCCATTGCTGGCCGCGCGCTTGCCGCAAATAAGGCGCGCCTTGATTGTGCGGGGCGTGTCGGGCCGGGAATGGCTGGGCGAGCGGCTGGAGCAGGCCGGGGTGCAGGTCGAACGCCTGGCGGTGTACGATCGCGCTGCAGTGGCCTGGGTTGCGGACCAGTACCAGGCGTTGCTGGCGGCTCTGGCGGGCGCTCGCCCTTGCGTGTTTTTGCTGACCAGCAGTGAAAGCCTGGACGCCATACATGCGAATATTGTCCGCCTGGGCGTGCAAGAGCAGTGGGCGCGATCGCGATTCGTGGCCATCCACGAACGTGTTGCAAGCCACTTACAATCGATACTCCGGGCTTCTGGTAAGGTAGAGCCGCCAATGGTAAAACTATGCCAACCGACGGATGACGCCTTGTTCGAGGCTCTCTCCCGCACAGCGTCGCCTTGAGTCAGCTCCTAGGATTACAATCTCGTCATGACAGATAAAAACCTCGAGATCTCCAACGCTTCGCAGGGCGATGCAGCGGCAGCCAAGCCTGCCGGAACGGCCAGCGCGGCGACGGAAAACACGAAGCCGGAAGCAAGCGCGGCCAAGCCCGCGGCACCCCAGCCAGGCGCTGGGGCATCGGCCCAGAAACCAGGCCCTGCCACCAGCGTACCCCCTACAGCCAAGAAGCCCGAGCATCCTGCGCCGCCGCGGCCGGCAGCCAGGCGCCCGGGGGCGCCCTGGGCGGTCGCATTCATCGTCGCCGCCTTATTGGTGCTTGCCCTGGCTGCGGCGCTCTGGTATCAACAGCAAGAATTCAAACGCTCCAACGCCATGCTGGAAGGCCAGGTCCGGAACAGCATCAGCGCCGCGAACCAGGCGTCGGACCAGGCCCAGCAGGCTTTGTCGCTGGCGCAAGACCAATCTCGTCAGCTGGCGGCGCTGGACGGCACCGTGCGCGACTCGCGCGAGCAGTTCGACGAATTGATCCAGGCTTTCCAGACGCTGACGGACAGCAGTTCCGACCTCGTGCTGATCAACGATGTGGACCACCTTGCCACCATCGCACAACAGCAGCTGCAATTGGGCGGCAATGTCGCCAACGCCATTATTTCGCTGGAAACCGCACAGGCGCAGCTGGCGCGCGCCAATCGGCCCAGCCTCGCATCCTTGCAGGAAACCATCAACGGCGACCTGGATCGTTTGCGCGCTGCGACGCCGGTCGACGTCAGTTTCTTGACTGGCCAATTGGAAGAGCTTGGCAATCTGGTTAGCGAAGCCCCGTTGCTCGTGCCCGACGACGCGGCGCCTGAACCCGTGCCGGCGCCAGAAAGTGCTGCGCCCGCGGCAGGCGCCCAATCCAATGGCGTCAATGCGGATGCACCTTGGTGGAAACAGGGGCTGCAGACGGCCCAGGATTGGTCCCGATCAGCCTGGGATTCGGTTCGCCAGGATCTCGGCCAATTCATCACCGTGCGCCGGGTTGACGATGCGACCGCCTTGCTGGTTTCGCCCGATCAGGCCACGCGCTTTCGCGAAACCTTGCGACTGCGCGTCATGACGGCACAGTTGGCGCTTATGATGCGTCAACCCAAAGTGTGGCAGGCCGAAACGGAAAAGCTCGTCCAGGCCGTACAGGCGCGCTACGACTCGCGTTCGGCGCAGTCGCGCCAGGCGCTCAAGATTGCTCGCCAGTTGGCCGATACCTCCATAGATGTCAAGCTGCCATCTGTCGCCAATACTTTGCAAGCCTTAGAAGCTTTGCGCGAGGCTGAGGCGGACGATGCGGGCCGCTCGCCCGGCGAGCAAGCTCCGGCCGAAACACAGCCTGATCCATCCGTCGACGACGGCCCGGCCAATGGCGCAGAACCTGCCGCGATGGAAGCGGTGCCCGCCGTTCCGTCCGCAACCCAGTCGCAGGTATAAGTCATGAGAGCCTGGTTCTGGACACTGCTGGTATTCGTGGGCGCCGTGGCCTTGGCGCTGCTACTGCGCGAGCATGGCGGCAATGTGCTGATCATCGCTCAGCCCTGGCGTATCGAACTGTCGATCACGCTTGCCGTGCTATTGATATTGGCTACCTTCGTCATCCTTTACGTCGTATTAAGGGTCTTGGCGTGGCTAGGCGGCAGCCCGGACCGTTTTCGCTCCTGGCGCAGCCGGCGATCGCAGCGGCGCGAACAGGATCTGCTGGAAAGCGGCTGGATCAACGTGCTGGAAGGCCGCTATGCCGATGCTGAAAAGGATCTGAGCAAACTGCTGGGCCGCAGCAAGTCTGGTAGCCGCAAAGTGTTGGCCGGCCTGGCCGCGGCGCGTGCGGCGCATCATCTGGGTGAATTCGGGCGGCGCGATCAGGCGCTCAGGCTGGCCCAGGAAGGCGCGGGCGATAATCCACGCCTGCGGGAAGCCACCGCCACGGTCGCTGCCGAAATGTACCTGGATCAGAATCGCCCGCAAGATGCCCTGGTGCTGTTGCAGCCATTGCAGGACGCCAGTTCTCGCTATCTACAGGCAACGCGGCTGCTGTTGCGCGCACACCGGCAACTGCGCAATTACGATCGCGTCTACGAATTGACACGGCTGTTGTCGCGCCGAGGTGTGATTGAAAAAACCGAAGCCATGCAGTTGATCGAAACATCCGCGGCGGCGCGTCTGCACGCCGGGGGCATCGAGGGCTACAAGGCTATTTGGGCCGATCTTAAGGCGGACGAACGCACGCTGCCCGATGTTGCCCTGGCCGCGGCCAGCATCCAGCAAGAACAAGGCAATATTGACGAAGCCTCCAAAATACTTGAAGCCGCCATCAATGTCCGGCTGGAACCTCGTCTGCTTAGCGCTTATTCACAATGCCCGCCTGAACATGTGGCGCGCCGGCTCAGTAAAGCCGAGGAATGGCTCAAGGCCAACCCCGAAGATTCCGCCTTGCTGGCAGCGCTGGGCAATCTTTGCCTGACAGGCGAATTATGGGGGCAGGGCGAATTTTATCTCCTGCGCAGCATGAAGATACGCAGCGACATGCGCATCCACGCACTGCTGGGCAATCTATACGACCGCCTGGGCCGCAAAGGCGATGCCATGAAGCATTGGCGCCTGGCCTCTGGTGTTGCCGGAGTGCTGCCCGTGCTGGCGACCAATCGTTCTTTGCCCGCCGCTGATACGCGCAGCGACCCCACGCTTATCGACGTCGAGGACTTTCCCCAAGCCCAGGTATTGCATCAGGTCGACACCCCTGTGGCCGCGAGCGCAGCCGACTTCGATGACTACGATTTCGTCCCCAGCCCAAGCCCGCAAGCGGCTGTGGAGCGGCCCGGGCCCGTTGGCGCATCGACAGGCACGGCCAAGCGCCACGAAGAAGGCGAAATCGATGAATATTTCGACAGCGCGCCCATTCCGGGTGTAGATCTCACCCAAACTTCCGACCGGCCCCGCGGCAGGTCGGACCATCGTTGATCTTTTTTTACTTCTATCCCTCACTAAGGCAAGACCCAGCATGAGCTTAGCGCGCGTACCAGCCGGCCCTAAACTGCCGGATGAATTCAATGTCATTATCGAAATCCCCATGAATGCGGACCCGGTCAAATATGAAGTCGACAAGGATAGCGGCGCCGTGTTCGTTGACCGCTTCATGCTGACCGCCATGCATTACCCCTGCAATTACGGGTATATACCGCAAACCATCTCTGACGATGGCGATCCGGTGGACGTGTTGGTGCTGGCTCCATTCCCTATCCAGGTCGGCGCCGTGATCCGCGCGCGCGCGATTGGCGTACTGAATATGGAAGATGAAGCCGGCGGCGACGCCAAGCTCCTGGCTGTCCCCGTGGACAAGCTTTACCCCCCGTACCGCAATATCAAGACGACGGCCGATGTCAGCCAGGAAGAACTGGACCGCATCCAGCATTTC
>JAEWEH010000175.1 GCA_023389535.1 Pseudomonadota bacterium | reverse complement strand
TGGAGCGGTTTGACGCATTGGTGATTGGCGGGGGCTTGGTCGGCTCAGCGGTGGCTTTCGGTTTGACTGAAAGCGGCATGCGTGTGCTGGTGCTGGATGAGGGAGACGTGGCGTTGCGCGCCAGCCGGGGAAATTTTGGCCTGGTCTGGTCACAATCCAAAGGCCTCGGGGCGCCGCACTACCATCGTTGGGCCCGCACGTCGGCAGCGCAGTGGCCTGCCTTGGCTGCCAGGCTGGCCGAGCTGACCGGTGTCGATGTAGGCTTGGAACAACCGGGCGGTTTGCATTTCTGTTTGTCCGACGCCGAATTGTCGGCGCGTGCCGACATGATGGCCCGCATGCAGCAAGAGGCCGGCGAGTTCGGCTTCGATTACCGCATGCTGACCCGCCAGGAGGCGGCGGAGAGGGTGCCCGGCTTGGGAAGGGACGTCGTGGGCGCCAGTTGGACGCCTTATGACGGGCATGTCGGGCCGCTGCCCACCCTGCGTGCCTTTCATGCCGCCATCCAGCTAGCCGGCGGTGTTTATCGGCCGCTGACCCCGGTACAAAAGATCGATCCGGCTCCGAATGATTTCCGTATTGCGCTGCCCGACGGCGGCGTGGTGCAGGCGCCGCGCCTGGTGCTGGCGGCTGGTCTGGGCAATATTCCTTTGTTGCCGGTACTGGGCCTGGATTGCCACATCGCGCCGCAACGCGGGCAGGTGCTCGTGACCGAGCGGGCCCGGCCGTTGCTTTCCATGCCCACCCTGAACGTCAGGCAGACGGCCGAAGGCAGCATCATGATCGGCGACAGCAAGGAAGAGGCCGCTTTCGATAGCCTGACTCAACGCCCGGCGGTCATGCGCACCATGGCCGAGCGGGCAGTGCGCTGTTTCCCATGGTTGGCCGAACTGCAGATTGTGCGCGCATGGGCGGCCGTGCGAATCTTGCCCGAGGACGGCTTGCCCATCTATGACCAGCCGGCGCAGTTTCCGGGCGCGTTCGCGTTCAGTTGCCATTCGGGCGTCGGCCTGGCCGCAGCGCACGCGAGGGTGTTGGCGCCCATGGTGGCGCAAGGAAAACTGTCGGGCGATTGTGCTCAATTGAGTTCGGAGCGATTTCAGCATGTATGACCTGCGTACCGATGTCAGGCCGGCTACCGTCCATCTTTCGATCGATGGCCAACCGGTGACCGTGCCGGCCGGGGCCACGGTGGCCGTAGCGGTGCTGGCCTTGGGCTTGCCTTATATACGCCGTACGCCGGTGACCGGGGCGCCGCGTCTGCCTTATTGCATGATGGGCGTGTGCTTCGATTGTCTGGCGACGATCGATGGCATGCCCAATCAGCAGGCATGCATGGTGATGGCCGAGGAGGGCATGCGCGTCGACACACAGCAAGGCGCGCGCGGTGTATCAGGAGCGGAGCGCCATGATGGGTGAGTTCGATTTGCTGGTCATAGGCGCCGGCCCGGCGGGGATGTCGGCGGCGATCGCCGCCTCAGGCGCCGGGTTGCGCGTAGCGGTCATGGACGAACAGCCTGCCGTGGGCGGCCAGGTATTTCGGGCCATCGAATCCGCCGGGGTGGACCCTGTGCTGCGCGGGAGCCATGCGGATGAAGGCCGCAAGCTGGCCGAACGGTTCCATGGCAATTCCGGTATTCAGTATTTTCCGCGTTCGACCGTCTGGCATATCGAACTGGCATCGTCAGAGGGCGCCGCCCCGGATCCGGCCGTGCTGTCCTTCCTGAAGGACGGGGTGTCGCAGGAATGCACGACGCGGCGGGTGCTGCTGGCGACCGGCGCCCAGGAACGGCCCATGCCTGTTCCGGGCTGGACTTTGCCCGGTGTCATGACTGCGGGAGCCGCCCAGATTCTGCTTAAGACATCGGGCGCCGTGCCGCATGGGCCGACGGCGATCGCCGGCCAGGGGCCTTTGTGCTGGCTGATTGCCGTGCAACTGCTGCGTGCCGGCGTCCAGGATCTGCATTTCATTGAAACGACGCCCGCGGGCCGTATCTGGCGGGCCTGTCGGGCGGGTGGATGGTGGCGGGGGCTGCCGCTGCTGCGCGAGGGCATGGACTTGATGCGCGAGGCGCGCCGCAAGGGATTGAACGTGCTGCGGCACGCCGAGGGCCTGCGTGTCCTGGGCGATGAACAGGCGCGCGGCCTGTCCTGGGAGGGCGGCGAGATCCCTTGCAGTACTGTGCTGCTTCATGACGGGGTCATTCCCTCGACCCATATCAGCCGGGCCCTGGGGCTGGCGCATCGATGGCACGAAGCGCAGCAGTACTGGGCGCCCGCGGTCGATGCATGGGGGGCAAGCAGCCATTCCCAGGTCGCCATTGCCGGCGACGGCGGCGGCATTGCAGGCTGGCAGGCGGGCGTGGCGCGCGGCGCACTGGCGGCGCTGGATGCCGCGTACCGGCTGCGTGCCATCACGGCCGCGCAGCGCGATGCGCAGGCGTCGTCATCTTTGCAGGCGCTCTCGAGGGCGACCGCGCTGCGTCCCTTCCTGGATACGCTTTATGCGCCGACGCCACATGCCGCGGCAGCGTTAGCCGACGATACCGTGGTCTGCCGCTGTGAAGAGGTGACCGCGGGCCAAATACGAAAGGCGGTGAAGCTGGGCGCTACCGGCCCCAATCAGATCAAGGCATTCTTGCGCGCCGGCATGGGGCCTTGTCAGGGCCGGCTGTGCAGCACGACGGTGGCCGCGTTGATCGCCGCAGAGCGGGGTGTGCCCGTCGATGCGATCGATCCTTTGCGGCCGCGCGCGCCTTTCAAGCCGCTCACCGTGGGCGCCTTGATCGGCCAGCCCGTCCAGGGCGACCGGCTTCACTCATCTGCTGATCCGCAAGGCGTTTCAGCATCATGACCGGACGCAACGAGCCGGCCATCCTGCGCATGAACAGCAGCTGTCCATAGTCGTTCCAGCAAGCAAGGAGAGAGAGCAATGGTGGAGAAGAGACACGACCCGAACGAACCTTATCCCGAAGCCCGGGGAGCAACGCGGGCGCTGGCGTCTTTTGGCGCGCAACTGAAGTACGAGGACATTCCGAAAGAGGTGACGGAGCGGACCAAGGAACTATTGGTCGATTACATCAGCACGGTAATCCCTGCCGCCCACGAGGACCCGGCGCAACGGCTGATCCGTTTTGCCCAGAGCATGGGCGGACCGCCGCAGTCCAGCATCGTCGGTACGGGCATTCGCGTGGCGCCGCCCTGGGCGGCCATGGTCAATGGATCGCTCGGGCACATGATGGAACTGGACGATACGCATCGCCTGACCATGGCTCATCCCGGCGACAGTATCCATGCCAGCGCGCTGGCCATCGGTCAGCATAAGAATGTATCGGGCAAGGAATTGTTGACCGCGGCCGTGGCGGGTTACGAGGTGGCGCTGCGGATCGGCGAATCCGTCATGCCTGGGCACTATCTCAAAGGCTGGCATTCCAGCGGCACCATGATGACCTTCGGCGCGGCCATGGTCGCCGCCCGCCTATTGGGATTGGATGCGCAGCAATCGGCCTGGGCGCTGGGAACTGCTGGGGCGCAGGCTTGCGGAAACTTTGCGCACCTGGCCGAGCGCGCCATGACCAAAGACTTCAATTGCGGCCACGCGGCCAAATCGGGCGTGATCGCGGCGCTGCTGGCCGAGCAAGGCTTTACCGGACCGACCGATGTCGTCGAGAACCGGCGGGGTTTCATGGCGTTATATGGAGAGGGCGAACGGCACCCCCACCGGCTGACCGACGGCCTGGGTGAGCGCTGGAAGGTCATGGAGGTCTCGCAGAAGGCCTATTCCGGCTGCCGCTATTGCCATCCCGCCATGGACGCCATATTGAGTCTGCGTCGGCAGCATGGATTTACCGCCGCCGATGTGCAGCGCGTCAACGCCCGCGTCTTGAGGACGGGCGCCAATCTTGTCAACGACCCTTGTCCCTGGGAAGGCGACAAAGCCTTGCAGGGCACGCGATTCTCCGTGCAGTTCAACATTGCCGTAGCGCTGGTGAAGGGGCGCGAGGGTTTGTGGGACTTGCTGGATGCCGCCCATCCATTGGTCTACCGCGACGAACCGGAGATCCGGCAGGCCATGAGCCTGGTCGATGTCGTGCCGGATGACGAGCTGGACAAGGGCTTCCCCGATAAATGGGGTACGGTTATCGCCGTTGCGTTGCGTGATGGGCGGACGGTCGAGCAGGCGGTCGATTGGCCGACGGGGGAGCCGGAAGTACCCATGACGCCCGCCGACCGCGATCGCAAATTCCGAACGCTGATGGGGCTTGCGAAGTGGCCGGAGCAAAAGACCGAAGCGTTGTTGCGCTACTTGCAATCGATTGAACGCGAGGCGGATTTGAGCGGCTTATCCCCCTACGTGTAAACGCGATTGCGTGGCGGACTGGGCGCCGCCCGGCGTGTGGCGCCTTTATATGCAGGTAAATAAAGGAGAGACATCATGCGTTTGCTCACAACCCTGAAGCATCTGGCCTTGGCTGCGGCAGCCTGCGTGCTGCCAGTGTCCGTTCATGCGCAAGCGAAGTATCCCGAGCGCCCCATCACTATCATCGTCCCGTTTGCGGCAGGCAACTCATCCGATATCGTTACCAGGATGGTCGGCGAGCGTCTCAGCCAGAGGCTGGGGCAGCCAATCATCGTCGACAACCGGCCCGGCGCGGGGGGCACTATCGGCACCGCGCATGGCGTCAAGCAGCCGGCCGATGGCTATACTTTGATTTTCGGTTCGCCCGGACCTTTGGTGATTGCGCCGGCTGTGCTGAACTCCGTACCCTACACGCTGGATGACCTGGATGCCGTGGCGCCGCTGGTCGGCGTGCCCATGGCCTTCGTGGTGCCGGCGAATTCGCCGATCAAAGATATACCGTCATTGATCGAAGCCACGCGCACGCGCGGCACCCCTTTGTTCTATGGGTCGAGCGGTACAGGGGGTACCCAGCACCTGCTTGTCGCCGGTTTTGACGCAGCCGCCGGCATCACTATGACGCACGCGCCCTATAAGGGCGGGGTGGCGGCGTTGACGGATCTGGCGGCAGGCCGCATCGATCTGACGGCGGATTCCATCAGCGTGCTGCAGCCACAGCTGGACGCCGGACGGGTAAGGGCAATCGCGGTGACATCGGCCCAGCGCATCCCGCAATTGCCCGATACGCCCACCATCAAAGAGCAAGGGGTGGATTTCAGCATGCAGTCGTGGATGACCTTGATGGCGCCGCACGGCACGCCGCCCGCCATCTTGGACCGCTTGTCGAAAGAAGTGCGCGAGATTCTGGCTTTGCCCGATGTCGAGAAGCAGCTGGCGGGACTGGGATTCACGCCGATGAACATGGACCGCTCCGAGCTGATGGCGTTCGTAAAGAACGAACAGCGTGTCTGGGGCAAGGTAGTCGATTTGGCCGGCGCCAAGCAAAAGTAGCATCACCTAAGGGGCTTTTTTTGCAGAATTCACTAGTGTGCTGACGGTGCACAAAAATGTAACAAGACGCCAGCCTCAGCCGGCGTTTGTGTCCGGGTGTTTATACATAATAAGCCCCGCCCAACGCCCTAAGCGCCGCGCCTCCTTGAGTACACGGCAAAAAACGACTGGCCTTGCATATCTG
>JAEWEH010000190.1 GCA_023389535.1 Pseudomonadota bacterium | reverse complement strand
CTGTTCCACCACCCTGACCGGCTCGCCCTCGCCTTGTTCGGTCCATAGATTTTTGCCCAGACGCGCCGTATTGTGGGATATCAAGGCGTTCGCCGCGTCCAGGATGTGGCCGTAAGATCGGTAGTTCTGCTCCAGGCGGATGACATTGCCGTGCGCATAGTCACGCTCGAAATCCGACATATTGCCTACATTGGCGCCGCGGAAAGCATAAATGGACTGATCGTCGTCGCCGACCGCGAACACGGCCGCCCCGCCCCCTGCCAGCAAGGTCAGCCAGCGGTACTGCAGCGTATTGGTATCTTGAAACTCGTCGACCAGAATATGCTGAAAACGGCGCTGGTAATGTTCGCGTATGGGCGCATTGCGCTGCAACAGCTCGTATGCCCGCAATAGCAATTCGGCGAAATCCACGACACCTTCGCGTTCGCACTGGTCCTGATAAAGCTGGTAGATCTCGACAAGGCGGCGCCGGTGCGGGTCCCAGGCTTCGACGTCGGCCGGACGCTGGCCCTCTTCCTTGGCGCCATTGATGAACCGCTGCACGTCGCGCGGCGGGAACTTGTCGTCGTCGATACCCGCGCCCTTCAGCAAGCGCTTGATGGCCGCCAGCTGATCAGCGCTATCCAGGATCTGGAAAGTCTGGATCAGGCCCGCGTCCCGATGGTGAGCACGCAAAAGCCGGTTGCATAAGCCATGAAAGGTGCCCACCCACAAGCCGCGCGTATTGATCGGCAGCAAAGCCGAAAGGCGCGTAAGCATTTCGCGCGCCGACTTGTTGGTGAAGGTGACAGCCATCAGCCCGTAGGGACTGGCCTGACCGGTTTGGATCAGCCAGGCCATGCGGGTTGTCAGGACTCTGGTTTTGCCGCTGCCCGCGCCGGCCAGGACCAGCGCGTGTGAGGGGGGAAGAGTGACGGCAGCCTGTTGTTGAGGATTAAGGCTGTCTATCATGCCGCATAGCGGCGCAGACGGTAGGCGAACTGCTCGAGACTTTCAATGCCGCTTTGCTGGGCGCGCTGGCACCATGCTTGCAGGTCTGCGAGCAGCTGTTCACTGCTGGCGCTGGAACTTTCCCAGAGGCGTACTAGTTCGCGACGCATCTGAATCAGGGTGGACAGCGACTGGTTCTGGGCCAGCACCGTGTCCACTTCAGCACGCTGCGCGGGTTCCAGCGCGTCGTCGGCGCTGGTGATCCAGTCTTTGCAGCGGCTGAGGACTGTCCAGCTGCAGTCGGGGCTGCCTTCCTTGCGGGAAGGACGCAGCTTGGCCAATTCGTCCGTCGCGGCTTTCTTTACCAGATCGGTATAGCGCGCCAGGATTTCATAACGGTGGGTGATGACCCCTTGCAGCGTGGTGGCATCCGCCTGCGCCTTGGGGGCTTCCAGTTTGAGCTTCGGAGCGAGCTTCTTGACTTTCGCCAAGCCAAAAAAGCGCAGCACCTGTATGTAGCACCAGCCCAGGTCGAATTCGTACCACTTGGTCGAAAACTTGGCGGATGTGCCGTAGGCGTGATGGTTGTTGTGCAGTTCTTCGCCACCGATAATGATGCCCCAGGGCGATACATTGGTGCTGGTGTCCGGGCTGGCATAGTTGCGATAGCCCCAGGCATGGCCTACGCCGTTGACGACGCCGGCCGCCCAGAAGGGAATCCAGGCCATCTGGATGGCCCAGACAGTCAGGCCCAATACGCCGAACAAGGCCAGATCGATGCCCAGCATGATCAGGATGCCCAGCAGGCTGTGGCGGGAATACAGATTGCGTTCGATCCAGTCATCCGGCGTGCCGTGACCGAAGCGCTTGAGCGTTTCGGGGTTGGTGGCTTCTTCGCGGTACAGTTCAGCGCCACGGAAGAAGACCTTGCCCAACCCGAATACGACGGGCGAGTGCGGATCGCCTTCGCGTTCGCATTTAGCGTGGTGCTTGCGGTGAATGGCCACCCATTCCTTGGTGAC
Source organism: Pseudomonadota bacterium (assembly GCA_023389535.1). Classification (GTDB taxonomy): domain Bacteria; phylum Pseudomonadota; class Gammaproteobacteria; order Burkholderiales; family Burkholderiaceae_B; genus UBA6240. The sequence goes on along the minus strand of JAEWEH010000190.1, from coordinate 2,363 downwards.
CATGCCAGTGGTCATCCAGAGCCAGAACCGGAAAAAGTGCATCACCGCCGGATGCAGGTCCAGGCCCCGGTGCGCCTGGCTGCGGTGCAGGAACACCGTGACCGCGACGATAGTGATGTGCGTGAGTACAAGGGTTATCAGTGCAACCTGCCACCAAGTAAGCTGCAGGAAACCGCCTGACAAGAAGGTAAGTACTTGATCCATAAACCAGTTAAGGCCTCATGTGTAAGACAAAGAAAAGTGTAGCCCAGTTGTGGTGTATATGACAGCAGAATTTCAATTTAGTTTTGAGGCATATCAAGAATCTACGGGCATTGCTGCCGGTTTGGCGCGTTCCATCACTGCGGCGAAAAAGCCATCAGTCCCGTAGCGGTCAGGACGCAGGCTCAAATAAGGTCCCTGCAGTGTCAGATTTTTACAACGATCAGCCAGTATCTTGCCGGCTTCTAGCAGGGTAAATTCGGGATTTTCAGCTAAAAAGCGCTCAACCTGCTCTTCATTTTCCTCGGGCAGGATACTGCAGGTGGCGTAGATCAGCCGTCCGCCCGGGGCCACGCAACGCGCCGCTTCGCGCATGATCCGAGCTTGCAGGGTTTGCAGCTCAGCCAGCGATTCAGGGTGCTGGCGCCACTTCAAGTCGGGGTTGCGCCGCAGCGTGCCCAAACCGCTGCAGGGGGCATCCACAAGTACCCGATGGGCCTTGCCGCGCAGGCGTTTCACGCGCTGGTCATTCTGCGCATCAATCACAACCGGTACGATGTTCGACAGACCGCTGCGGGCGAACCGCGGCTTGGCGCGCGCCAGGCGAGCGGCCGACACATCGAAGGCATACAGCCTTCCGGTCGAGCGCATCAAGGCGCCAAGCAGCAAGGTCTTGCCGCCTGCCCCGGCGCAGTAATCGATAATCATCTCGCTGCGACGCGGCGCCACCAGGGCGGCCAATAGCTGGCTGCCTTCGTCCTGGACTTCGATCTCGCCCTTCTCGAACATCGGCCACCGATTGACGGGGGGCCGCCCCTGCAGCCGTATGCCCCACGGTGAATAGGGCGTGGGCTGCGGGTCGAAACGCAGGGCGGGGCCGCTACGCAGTTGTTTGAGCATATCGTCGCGCGTCACCTTCATGGGATTGACGCGGATGTCCAGGGGCGCGGGCTGGTTCAGCGCCTGGATCAGGGCGTCGGCGTCATCCAGCCGCGCCAGTCTCTCGTCCAGCCAATCTGGCAGGCTGTCCCGCACAGGGCGTGCCAGGCTGTTTATGTCGATTTTCTGGATGCGCTGAAGCCAATCGCGCTCGTCTTGCGACAGCCCGGCATGCAGGACTGCGGGCTCGAACACCGACGCCAGCCCCAGCACAGCCAACCTGCGCGCCGCGGGGCCGCTGCCGCTTTCGGCGAACTGGCGATAGCGACGCAGGTGGCGCAACACATCGAACACGGCTTCCGCCAGCTCGCTGCGGTCCCGCATGCCCAGCTTGGGATGCGCCCGCATCCAGTTGGACAGTACCGCATCCGCCGGGTGTTCCCACTGCAGGATTTCGCCCAGCACAGTGCGCACCTGCTCGATGCGCACCGCCGCAATGACATAGGGCCGGGCCGCGCTAGGCCGGGCCGCGCCGGCACGAGTGTCCGAAGTTCGCGCGGCGTTAGGCCGTGCGGATTCCGCTGCTTCGATGCGGCCGCCCCGCCCCCGCCCCGTCGCGGGGGCGCCAGCAGAGCGCCGGGCGCCTGCCGGCGTGGCGTTGGCCCCAGTCCTTCGGCCTTTTGCGGCAGGACGGCGGGGTTGATCTGGACGATTCATAGCTTATTCCCAGGCGATACGATGCCTTCCGGCGTCAAAACGAAAGCGCGGCTGGCAACACCGCGCACTTGCACGCGCTGCATGGCGTCGAGCGTCACCCGCCCTTCGGCCAGCCAGCGCACCACTTCGGCATACAAGCGGTGTTCGATGCTCAGCAAACGCGCGGCCAGGTCATCCGGCGTGTCGTTGGACAGCACGGGCACCATGCCTTGCGCGACAATGGGGCCGTGGTCCAGCACAGGGGTCACGAAGTGCACCGTGCAACCATGCCACTGCACCCCCATGGCCAGGGCTTGCTGATGTGTATGCAGACCCGGAAAGGCCGGTAGCAGCGAAGGATGGATATTGATCAGCCGCCCGTTGTAGCGCTCGACGAACGCAGGAGTCAGGACGCGCATGAAGCCCGCCAGCAGCACGTAGTGCGGCTGATAGGCGTCGATCGCTTCTGCCAGCGCCGCATCGAACGCCTCGCGGCTGTCGTAGTCGCGGTGTGGCACTACCTTGGTAGGTATGCCGCGATCTGCGGCCCATTCCAGGCCGGCGGCGTCGGCCCGGTTGGCCAGCAC
>JAEWEH010000174.1 GCA_023389535.1 Pseudomonadota bacterium | reverse complement strand
TCACGAGTCGCTTGTACGAGTTGCATGGTTATCCTTTTAAGGTTTGTTCTAATACGTGTAAAGCGTGGTTCAGTTCGGTCTGCTTGGACCGGGCATCTGCAATCTTTCGAACCGCATGCAGCACCGTTGTGTGGTCGCGCCCCCCAAAGAGGTCACCGATTTCCGGCAGGCTTTTTTGGGTGAGCTCTTTGGCCAGGTACATGGCCACTTGGCGCGGCATGGCGATATTGGCCGGGCGGCGCTTGGAATACATGTCGGCGACCTTGATCTTGTAGAAGTCGGCCACGGTCTTCTGGATGTTCTCGACGGTGATCTGGCCGTTGGATACCGACAGCAGGTCCTTCAAGGCGTCCTTGCAGACATCCACCGTGAGCACGTCGCGGCCATGGAAGCGGGCATAGGCCGAGACCTTGCGCAAGGCCCCTTCGAGTTCGCGCACATTGCTGCGCAAATGCTTGGCAATGAAGAAAGCAACCTCTTCGGGCATGGCTATCTTTTCGACCTCGGCCTTGTGCAGCAAAATGGCCACGCGCATTTCCAGCTCGGGCGGCTCGATCGCCACCGTCAGGCCGGAATCGAAACGCGAAATCAGCCTGCTGTCGATATTGGACAGCTCCTTGGGATAGGTGTCCGACGTAATGATGATCTGCTTGCGCTGGGCGACCATGGCCTCGAAGGCATAGAAGAATTCTTCCTGGGTACGGTTTTTGCCGGCGAAAAACTGAATGTCGTCGATCAGCAACAAATCCAGGGAATGGTAGTAGCGCTTGAATTCGTCGAAAGCCTTGCGCTGGTAGGCCTTCACCACGTCCGATACGTATTGGTCGGCATGCACGTAACGCACGCGCGTGCCATTGCCGTTGGCCAGCAAGGCATTGCCGATGGCGTGGATCAGGTGTGTCTTGCCCAGGCCCACGCCGCCGTATAGAAATAGCGGGTTATAGGACACGCCGGGATTTTCGGCGACCTGCAGCGCAGCGGCGCGCGCCAGTTGGTTGGCCTTGCCGGTGACGAAGTTTTCAAAGGTCAGGTCGGTGTTCAGCCGAGATCGGTCGTGGATGACTTCCGCAGCGGCAGCGACTGCCGGCGCCGTGGCAGCGGCTGGGGCGGGCGTGGCGCTAGGCTGGATGGCTGCGGCCGTTGTCGGGGCCACCCTTGCAACCGGTGCGCTGCGCCCGGCGGAACTGGACGCCAGTTCGAAGGCGACCTGCACAGGGCGGTCATACCATTCAGTCGCCAGGGTTTCGATCTGGTGCGAAAAGTTCTTGCGCACCCAGTCCAGCTTGAAGCGATTGGGGGCGGATACGCGCAACACGGCCTGCGTCTCGTCGAACGCAAGCGGTACCAGAGGCCGTATCCAGGCGCTTATCTGTTGGGGTGGGAGTTCTTGCTCCAGCCGCTGGACGCAAGTCTGCCAAAAATCATTCATGTCGTCACTTTAGTAAACCTCGATTCTACCCTGTCGGCGGCCTAGTTATCCACAGGAAGGTCGAATCGGTCCACTTAAAAAGCGGCTAAGCATTTGACTAAACTATAAAAATTTGATGAAATGGCGGGCTGATCACCAAATTTTCACCCCGAAGGCCGTCAGCGGTGGCCAGTTAGATTAGCCACTTTGTCGTTTGCCGCCCTTTGGTAGCTCTTTTATTTTGGATTATCCATGAAACGCACTTTTCAGCCTTCAGTTACTCGCCGCAAGCGCACCCACGGTTTCCGCGTACGCATGAAAACCCGTGGCGGCCGCGCTGTCATCAACGCACGCCGCGCCAAAGGCCGCAAGCAGCTGGCCGTTTAAGGCCTGCCGCTACCGCAGCAAGCGCCGGCTGCCATGTCCATGGCTGGTGCAATGGTCCTTGCGCGCGCCACGCTGCCCCCCACGGCTCGTTTACACCGCCCCTCGGAATATGCGTCCGCCCTTAAGGGTAAACGCCTTGCCAGAGGGGCGTTGTTCGTTGTAAGCACGCCACGCTATGGTCCCGATTACCCCGCACCGGATTGCGCGCGGCTCGGGCTGATCATAGCCAAGCGCTATGCGGCGAAATCGGTCACCCGCAACACCATCAAGCGTGTCATCCGCGAAGCATTCCGTCAAAAGCGGCAAGACCTGCCGGCGCGCGACCTGGTGTTCCGGCTCCATGCCAAGGTCGGTCCTGTCACCCTTACCGCGCTGAAAAAGCAGGTGCGCGACGAGGTGGACGCCTTGCTGGACCAGGTGAAGCGATGATCAAAGCCCTGCTGATCGCACCGATCCGGTTCTATCGGTATTTTTTAAGCCCCTGGATAGGCAGGGGTTGCCGGTTTACGCCCACGTGTTCGGCTTATGCCATCGAAGCGATCGAAACACACGGGGCGATGAAGGGCTTGTGGCTGGGAACCCGGCGCATAGGCCGCTGCCATCCTTGGTGCCCAGGCGGCTACGATCCGGTGCCGCCCGCCCGCAACAAGCACCACCGGTCCGACACATAATCCTCAGCTCAAGTCAGATTCAGCTGAGCTACGTTAAACTGTTGGGCTTTTGCCCGGCTTTAACTCAAACACAGGCGCTATGGATATCCGACGCACCGTCCTCTGGATGATTTTCTCTCTCTCGCTCTTGCTGTTGTGGAACAACTGGCAAGTGCACAACGGTAAGCCTTCGCTTTTCGGCGGCACGACCACGACGCAGCAGGCCGAGACCGCCCAGGCGCCCGCCGCCCCCGCGGCCGACACCAGCGTGCCCACTGCGGCCAGCGTTGCACCGGCCGCCAGCCCGGATGCCACCGTACCGGCCAATGGCCCGGCTCAGCCGGCCGCCGCCGCGTCCGAAAAGGTAGAAATCACCACCGACGTCTACAAGCTGACCTTCGACGAACTGGGCGCACAATTGGTCAAGGCGGAACTGCTGAAATTCACGGCGCCGGATTCCAAGGATCAGCCCATGGTGCTGCTGGATAACTCCAGCCATTCCGTGTATCTGGCGCAAACCGGCGTCATCGGCGCCCCCGCCGGCCAGAGCTACCCCACCCACCTGACGCCCTTCAAGCTGGTTTCTTCGGACCGCACGCTGAACGGCGATACGCTGAACGTGGTGTTCGAGGCACAGTCCGACCAGGTCAAAGTCACCAAGACTTATACCCTGCATAAAGGCCGCTACGATATCGACGTGCGCCACGACATCCAGAACCTGGGCGGCGAACCGGTTTCGCCTTCCCTGTATCTGCAGCTGGCGCGCGACGGCAACGACCCTTCCGACAAGTCCTCGTTCTACAGCACCTTCACGGGCCCGGCGCTGTATTCCTCCGAAGACAAATTCCAGAAGATCTCTTTCTCGGATATCGACAAGGGCAAGGCGCGCTACACCAAACAGGCCGACAACGGCTGGATAGGCATGGTGCAGCATTACTTCGCCACGGCCTGGGTGCCGCCCGAGGGCACGGTGCGCCATAACGAAGCCTTGCGCCTGTCCAACAATCTATACGCCGTGCGCAGCATCGAAGCCGTGGGCGCCATCCAGCCCGGCCAGCAAGTCAGCGTCGACTCGCACTTGTGGGTCGGCCCGCAAGACCAGAAAGCCATGGGCGAACTCGCGCCCGGCCTGGAACTGGTGGTGGACTATGGCTGGCTGACCATCATTGCCAAGCCGCTGTTCAAGCTCATGACCTGGTTGCACGCGCTGCTGGGCAACTGGGGCTG
>JAEWEH010000167.1 GCA_023389535.1 Pseudomonadota bacterium | reverse complement strand
ACGATGTACATGTCTCCGGCGGCACGGCTGTCACGTCCAGCATTGCCAAGCCTGGCCGCTACACGGGCGTGTATCCCTTTGCGGAACATGTGCAATGGCAACGCAATGCTGCCGTACTGCCGCAATTGGCGCAGCTGCGGCGGCGCCTGCGGGCACTGGAAAAAGAACAATCGTAAACGGGCGGGGCGCCTCGCCCGCCTACTCAAGTAAGCTATCAAGCAGGATACCAATCAAGATGGAACTCGACATAAAACAAATCATGGACCGGCTGCCGCATCGTCATCCGATGCTGCTGGTGGACCGCGTACTTGAAATGGTGCCGGGCAAAAGCATTGTGGCCATCAAGAATGTGTCGATGAACGAACCCTTTTTCACAGGGCATTTTCCGCATCATCCCGTCATGCCGGGCGTGTTGATCATCGAAGCGCTGGCACAGGCAGCCGCCTTGTTTTCTTTTGAAGACGACAGCGGTGTGAATCCTGCGGACAAGAAGATCGCGTATTACCTTGTGGGTGTGGATGGCGCGCGTTTCCGCCGGCCTGTCGTGCCGGGCGACCAACTGCGTCTGGAAGTCACCGCCGATCGCATCAGCCGATCCATCTGCAAGTACACCGCGCAGGCTACCGTGGACGGCCAGATTGCCGCCGAAGCCAAGATCATGTGCGCCATACGGGTGCTGGACGAAGCGTAGCAATGGCCAAGCTGATACACCCAACCGCCATCGTCGCCCCAGGCGCACAGCTAGGCGATGGCGTCAGCGTCGGACCCTACAGCATTGTGGGCGAACATGTCGTCATTGGCCCGCGCACCAGCATTGGCCCGCATTGCGTGATCGACGGCCACACCGCCATAGGGGCCGACAACAATTTCTATCGTTTCTGTTCGATAGGCGGCATGCCGCAAGATAAGAAGTACCGCGGCGAGCCGACACGGCTTGAAATCGGCAACGGCAACACCGTGCGCGAATACGTCACCATCAATACCGGCACCGCGCAGGATGTCGGTGTAACCCGCCTGGGTGACGACAACTGGATCATGGCTTACGTCCATATCGCGCATGATTGCCAGATAGGCAACCATACCGTCATCGCTAACAGCGTACAGCTTGCAGGCCATATCCATATTGGCGATTGGGCCATTCTTGGCGGTTTGTCCGCGGTGCACCAGTTCGTGCGGATAGGCGCGCACACCATGGTGGGCGGCACCAGTTCGATACGCCAGGACATCCCGCCTTACCTGATAGGCGCCGGCGACCCTTTCCGGCCGGTGGGCATCAATTCCGAAGGATTGAACCGCCGAGGCTACACGCCTGAAGACATCGCCGCATTGAAGGAAGCCTACAAGCTGCTGTATCGGCGCAATCTGAAGATCGAGGAAGCCTGCGCACAAATGGAGGCCCTGCAACAAGAAAGGCCGGCCGCTCGCCAGGCGGTGCAGGTCATGATAGATTTCCTTTCCGCTTCCACGCGAGGCATAGTGCGGTCATGAACCTGCGCGTGGGCATGGTGGCGGGCGAACCTTCGGGCGACTTGCTTGCTTCCCGCATCATACGCGGCATACACGGCCACGATAACCTGGCCCAATGCCAGGGCATAGGCGGGCCTGCGATGCAAGGGCAAGGGTTCGATCTCTGGCACCCCATGCATGCCCTGACCGTGTTCGGCTATGTCGACGCCTTCAAGCGACTGCCCGGCCTGCTGAGGACCTATTTCGATGTCAAGAAACGCTGGCTTGCCCATAAGCCGGATGTGTTCGTGGGCATAGATGCGCCGGATTTCAACTTAAGGCTGGAACTGCAACTGCGACAAGCCGGCGTTCCGACGGTCCATTTCGTCGGTCCGTCCATCTGGGCCTGGCGCTACGAGCGCATCCACAAAATACGTGCAGCGGTCAGTCATATGCTGGTGCTGTTCCCGTTTGAAGAAGAGCTCTACCAGAAGGAAGGCGTTCCGGTTACCTATGTCGGCCATCCTCTTGCCCAGGTCATTCCCATGCATCCCGACCGGGCCGCGGCGCGCCGCTATCTGGGCATCGATTCCGACGCACGGGTGCTGGCGCTGATGCCCGGCAGCCGGGCATCAGAGATCAAGCTGCTGGCGCCTCGTTTTCTGCAAGCGGTGCAGATACTCGCCCGCCAGGATCCGCAATTGCAGGTGCTGGTTCCCATGGTCAATGCCGACAGAAGGCGCGAGTTCGAGGTACTGCTGCAGCAATACCCGGTGTCCAATTGCCGTATCATAGAAAAAACCGATACCGAAGGCCGGGCGGCCGAACAGCGGCCACTCGACGCCAATGAAACGCAAGGCGGCTGGTCCGAGCGTCCGGCAGCCTGGAACGTCATGGAGGCCGCCGATGCGGTGCTGGTCGCCAGCGGCACCGCTACGCTCGAAGCCGCTTTGTTCAAACGGCCGATGGTAATTTCTTACGTCCTGTCGCCCATGATGAAACGCATGATGGAATGGAAATCCGGTCAGGCGCGCCCTTATGTTCCCTGGGTCGGTCTGCCCAACGTGCTGGCTCGTGACTTTGTCGTCCCGGAGCTCTTGCAGGATGACGCCACCCCGCAGGCGCTGGCCGAAGCCACCTGGAAAGCATTGACCGACACAGCGTACGCGCATCAGATAGAGGCGCGCTTTGCAGCCATGCATGCATCGCTGCACCGCGATACGCCGGGGCTTGCGGCGCAGGCCATTCTGCAAGAGGCCGGTCGTGCGTCAGCCTGAATTACCCTTTTCCAGTGCAAGCATCACGGTTGCCGGCATAGATGAAGCGGGCCGGGGGCCGCTCGCGGGACCCGTGTTTGCGGCAGCCGTGATCCTGAATCCCGCGCGTGCGATCAAAGGGCTGGACGATTCCAAGAAGTTGACGGCACAGCGCCGGGAAGAGCTCAGTATCGTCATACGCGAACGGGCGCTGGCATGGTGCATTGCCAGTGCGAGCGTCCAGGAGATCGACGAACTGAACATCCTGCAAGCCACCATGCTGGCCATGCGTCGAGCCTGTGAAGGGCTGGCGATGCTGCCTGACAAGGCTCTTGTCGACGGAAATTGCCTGCCCCGCGGGCTGAACTGTATAGCGGAAGCCGTGATCGGCGGCGACGCCACGGTGCAGGCGATATCGGCCGCCTCCATACTGGCCAAGACGGCGCGTGACGCGGATTGCCTGTCATTGCACGCGTCTTATCCGGACTACGGCTTTGATCAGCACAAGGGCTACAGCACGGCCATGCACCTGGAGCGTCTGGACGCACACGGGCCCTGTCCCGCCCACCGGCGCAGTTTTGCGCCTGTGAGGCGTTTGCTGGGCTTATAGACTACACGCGCGCGTCGCCATGAAGCATATATCTTCCCGGGACAATCCTTTATACAAGCGCTTGCTGCGCGTTGCTGCGGGCAAGCGGGACATTGGCGGCGTGCCCGGCGACGAGGGCGGCTCCCGGTATGTCTTGCTGGAAGGCGTTCACCTGTGTCAGGCGTGGCTGCAGCATGCGGGCGTTCCCGAACTGGCCTTGTTCGATGCTGAGCGACTGGACACGCAAGGCGAATTGAAGGCCTTGGCGGCCGGACTGTCGTCGCACGTATGTCATACGCTGGACTCGCGCTTGGCGAAAGGGCTGTCTCAGGTAGAGCATGGGCAGGGGGTTTATTTTCTTGCAGTGGCGCCGGCGCCCACTTTGCCGGCACGTATTGACC
>JAEWEH010000104.1 GCA_023389535.1 Pseudomonadota bacterium | reverse complement strand
GAAAGTATCTTGCCCCGGGGGGTGAAGACATAGACGGCGTCCGGAAACAGGTCGACCTTGATATGTTCCAGGAAATCGCCCGAATCGCCGGTCTGGCTTTGTATGTCCAGCAGGGATTGCAGCCATTGGTGGGTGCGCTTCTGCAGGTCATTCAACGTGACGTTGTCTTCTTTGTACAGCCAGTGCGAAGCCACGCCTTCTTCGGCGACGTGGTCCATGTCGCGGGTGCGGAATTGAAATTCGACGGGTGTGCCGTAAGGGCCGACGAGCGTGGTGTGCAGGGACTGGTAGCCATTGAGCTTGGGTATGGCGATGTAGTCCTTGAACTTGCCAGGCACCGGCCGATAAAGCTGATGCAAGGTACCCAGGGCCAGATAGCATTCCGGCAGCGTGTGCACGATGACGCGAAAGCCGTAGATGTCGAGCACGTCGGAGAACGACTTTTTCTGCTCGACCATCTTGGTGTAGATGCTGTATAGCGATTTTTCCCGCCCGCTGATTTCGGCTTCGATACCGGCGGCCGGTAAAGCCACCCGTACCGCGTCCGAGATCTTGCTGAGCACTTCGCGACGGTTTCCGCGGGCAGCCAGCATGGCTTTGTGCAGCACTTGGTAGCGGTTCGGATGGATGGCCTGGAAGCAGAGGTCCTGCAGTTCCCTGAACAGGGCGTTCAGCCCCAGCCTGTGGGCGATGGGGGTGTAGATTTCCAGCGTTTCGCGCGCAATGCGCCGGCGTTTTTCAGGCGCAACCGCGCCCAACGTGCGCATATTGTGCAGACGATCGGCCAGCTTGATCAGGATGACCCGTACATCGCGCGCCATGGCCAGCAGCATCTTGCGGAAGCTTTCAGCCTGCTGTTCCGCCTTGGTGGCGAATTCCAGCCGGTCCAACTTGGAAAGACCGTCGACGATCTCGGAAACATCGGCGCCGAATTTTTCCGCCAGTTCCTGCTTGGTCACGCCCTGATCTTCGATGACATCGTGCAGCAGGGCCGCCATCAGTGAATCGGCATCCAGCTTCCAGCCGGCGCAGATTTCGGTGACGGTGATGGGGTGTGAAATGTAGGGTTCGCCGCTGGCGCGAAACTGACCCAGATGCGCCTGATCGGCGAAACGATAGGCTTCCTTGATGCGCTCTACATCTTTGGCATCCAGGTAGCCACTGATGATTTTCGTCAGCGGTGCCAGAGATGCGATGGTATTTGGCGCGGCATCCGGCCCCGCCAAGGCGTTGGGCGCCGGTTTGGCGGTTTTCTGCCTGCGCAGGCGCGGGCCTTTTTTCAGGACAGCCAGCAGCCCGGAAGAAGCACCGCGTAGACCGGAAAACGCCATCAGCCGCCTCGCGCTATCAGGTAGGTACTTTGCGCAGCATTTCCAGGCCAGTGACGCCTTCGGCGATTTCACGTAAGGCAGTGACGGTAGGCTTGTTCTTGCTGTCGATACGGGGTTCGTGGCCTTGCGCCAGTTCGCGTGCGCGGTAAGTGGCCGCTAAGGTCAGGTTGAAGCGGTTCGGTATTTTCTGCAGGCAGTCTTCGACGGTGATACGGGCCATGTTTAACCTATGTAGGGTTGGGCGAATCAGGCAATGGTTTTGCTGATGCCTAGTTGTGAAAAGAGTTCCGCGTTGCGCGCGGCTTGCGTACCGTAGCGCAGGCGGGTTGCCGCAACGATATGGCCAAGTTCATGCAATGCGGTGCTAAATTCTTGATTAATAATAACATATTGACACTCGGCCGCATGCGAGATTTCGCTGCCGGCGGCCAGTAAACGCCGGGCGATGACCTGAGGCGCGTCCTGGCCGCGCTGGGTCAGGCGGCTTTCCAGCGCCTCAATGGAGGGTGGCAGGATGAAGATGCCTATCGCTTGAGGATACTGTGCGCGCACCTGGCGCGCCCCTTGCCAATCGATCTCAAGCAGTACGTCTTTGTCATCCGCCAAGGCCTGGTCGATGCGGTCGCGCGGGGTGCCATAGAAATTCCCGTGTACTTCGGCCCATTCCAGCAGCGCGTTCTTGTCACGCAATGACTGGAATTCATCGTGGCTGATGAAGCGATAATGCTTGCCCGGTTCTTCACCTGGCCGCGGCGCCCGCGTGGTGCAGGAAATCGACAGGACCAAGGTGGGGTCCTGCGCCAGCAGGGCGTTGACCAGGCTGGATTTGCCGGCGCCGCTGGGAGCGACAACCATGAAGACATTACCCGAATAAGACGACATGATTTAGGAATAGTAACAAGCGAAAGGGCAAAGCATAGCAAATCCGCGCAGGGTTTTCGCAATCCGGTTGGCGCTTCGGCCGGTAGGCGGGCCACTGCGTCGCCGGTTTGCGCAACCGCGGCGATGGCGGCATGAAGGACGACTAGCCGGCGTGGCTACGCAGGCAGATCGGGCGCCTGCGGATCTTCCTGCCCCAGCTCTTCCAGCGTCGCTTGGTAAGCGCTTAGATCGGCGCATAGAAAAACCACGGCGTCGCCGGGATTCATATTAAAGGTAATGTCCTGGATCTGTTCGCGTGCCTCGTCGGCCTGGCTGACGGCCGCCACATGTAGATCGCCTTCTTGTTCAAATTGCGCTTGCGGAACAAAATCAGTTACCCGCTCGAGGTCCGGTTCGCTGATTACAACGTAGGCGCGGAACTGGAAATCCTCGATGGTGACATCCAGCACCATGCCGTGCTCCAGGAATTCAACAATTTGGCTCGGCGGATACATGCTCATGTCTTGGGGCGGACAGCTTGGCTGTCTTGAACGAAAAAGTGCTGATATTTGCGGGCGGCAGATTGGCCCAGACGATCTTGGAGCCCGTCTGCTGGGCCTGCAACTGGATCTTCCATTTGGGTCGGCGCAGATTGTACGTGAATTGAACCGCGACGCCATTATCATGCAGCAAATGCTTCCATTGCTCGAGTATGGAATCAGTCATCGATGCCGGCAGCGAACACAACGGCAGGCTGGAAACGATGGCTTGCACGCGCGCTTCCGGAGGCAGCAAGCGGC
>JAEWEH010000066.1 GCA_023389535.1 Pseudomonadota bacterium | reverse complement strand
GCGTAATGCCGGCGATGTTGTAGCGGCGATACAGGGACGGCTGCATGTCGTGATGCTGATAGACCACGCAGGACGCCTGGGTGGCTTCGCCCGCGGTATGGCTGATGTCGAAACACTCTATGTGCATCGCGTCCAGCGCCGCCTCGTCGGTGTCAAGATCCAGCACGGTCGCCAGCGCGAGGGTCCGTGCAGCGCGTGCGCTGGACTCGCTCAATACCCGGGCCAACGCCAATTCCGCGTTTTTCACCGCTTGTTCCAGCCAGGTTTTGCGCATGCCCTGCGGGCGGACCAGCATGCGCGCCCTGACTCCGGTCTGCTCGGCCAGCAGACGCAGCAAATCGGGATCGGATAGCGGATGCGAGCACACCAGCACGGGCGGCATGGCACTGTCCAGATAGTGTTGCGCGACGAAAGCAGCCAGCACGTCGCCTGGATTGTCGTCCTGGGTATGGGTCGGGAAGAAGGGTTTGTCGCCCAAGTGCCGGCCGCCGCGCACCATGGCCAGGTTTACGCAGACCCGCCCGCCCGCCGTTGCAATGGCGATGATGTCGACGTCGTCGTCGCCGACCTTTTCCATGGATTGCTGCTGCAGCACCTTGGCCAGGGCGCCCATCTGGTCGCGCAGCACCGCCGCCTGCTCGAACTCTAGTGCTTCCGAAGCCTGGTGCATGCGCTGTTCAAGATCGCGCAGGACTTCGCTGGCGCGCCCGTCCAGAAAGCGTATGGCGCGCTCGACGTCCGCCGCATAAGCTTCCTGGCTGATGAAATCCACACAGGGCGCCGAGCAGCGCCCGATCTGATACAGCAAACAGGGTCGGGAACGATTCGCGTAGACGCTGTCTTCGCAGGTGCGCAGGCGAAACACCCGCTGCAGTATCTGTATGGTCTCACGTACCGCCCAGGCATTCGGATAGGGGCCGAAATATCGCCCCTTGCCACTGGTGCTGCCCCGGTAGTACGCGATGCGCGGCACATCGTGACCGCTGAACATCAAGTAAGGGTAGGACTTATCGTCCCGGAACAAGATGTTGTAGCGCGGCTTGAGTCGCTTGATCAGGTTGTTTTCCAGCAGCAGCGCTTCCGCTTCGGAGCGTGTCACGGTCACTTCCAGCCTGGCCACGCGTGCCACCATATGGGCAATGCGGGGGCTGCCGGGGTTTTTCTGAAAATAGGAACTGACGCGCTTCTTCAGATCGCGCGCTTTGCCTACATACAGCACCTCGCCTTGAGCATCCAGATGCCGGTACACGCCCGGCAGATTCGGAAGGTCAGCCAGAAACGATTTGAGATTGAATTCGTCGGGCATATTGATAGCGTTCATCAGCTTGCAGCGCGTCCCAGCCAGCAGCCGGCAGGCGGGGCATCAGGCGCCGTATGCGTTGCACCGAGGCCGCGCTGTGCTGGACATCGAGCCGGGCCAATAAATCGTCGGCCAGATCGGGACGATTGCACACCAGCACCATGTCGCAGCCGGCGCCCAGCGCGGCCTGCGCGCGCGCCAGAATGTCGCCTGCGACGGTAGCGCCTTCCATCGTCAGATCGTCGGAAAAAACCACGCCATCATAGGACAGGTCCTGGCGCAGCACTTTTTCTATCCAGTGACGCGAGAAACCAGCCGGCTGGGCATCCACCTTGGGATAGATTACGTGGGCCGGCATGACGGAAGGCAATACCAGGTCGCCGAGCCAGTTATAGGGCGCCGCGTCTTCCTGCATGATGTCATCGAAACTGCGCGTATCCACGGGAATTTCATGATGGGAATCGGCCTCGACCGCACCATGGCCGGGGAAGTGTTTGCCGCAGGCGGCCATACCGGTCAGCATCAGGCCCTGGATCAAGGATCGCGCCAGCATGGCCACCACCCGCGGGTCGCGATGGAACGCGCGATTGCCGATGACTTTGCTGACGCCATAATCCAGATCCAGTACGGGGGTGAAGCTCAGGTCCACGCCGCAGGCGCGCAGTTCCGCCGCCAACACGTAGCCGGTTTCCGACGCCAGCCGCATCGCCGCCAAGGCGTCCTGCTCCCAGATTTCGCCGAACACGCTCATGGCGGGCAAGCATGTAAAACCGTCGGTACGGAAGCGCTGCACCCGGCCACCTTCGTGGTCCACCGCAATCAGCAAAGGCTCATCGCGCTCTGCGTGAATCGCTTGACACAAAGCGGTCAGCTGCTGGCGATCCTGGAAGTTGCGAGCAAACAAAATGACGCCCCCTACCAGGGGATTGCGCAAGCGGGCGCGTTCATGGTCGGTCAATGTCGTGCCTTCGACGTCCACCATGACGGGGCCGGGAGGCAAAGGCGCCCGCAACGTATTGCCGGTCTTATCGTTCTTTTCTGTCTGGTCGATCATAAGCAAGTCAGGGATTGGTGAGCGGTTGTCGATGCGGGCGGTGTTGCAGCGGAATGGTCGCCGCGGCGTCGGAGGCCTCAGGCCGTGCCCGGCGCTGCCAAGTTTTCAACGATGACAAAGGCCGCCACGATATCGTGTTCATCCGTAATTGAAACATGGGAAGCGCCAAAGCGCTGGCTGTACCAGCTGGCCAGGGGTTCGGCCAGGCGCACTTGCGGTTTGCCGCCCCGGACATTGAGCGTTTGCATGCGCGACCAGGCCATGGGGCTGTGCATGCCCAGACCTATGGCTTTGGAAAATGCTTCTTTGGCGGCAAAGCGCGTAGCCAGATAGCGTATGCCGCGCCGCGGATCGCGCTGGTATCGTGCGAGGAAGACCTGGACTTCCTCCGGTCCCAGGATGCGGCGCGCAAATCTTTCCCCATGCCGGTCAAAAACGCCCTGGACGCGGTCCATCCGCAGCAGGTCGACACCTATGCCCGCCACCGCGGCTGGCCCTGTATGGGTAATCATGCTTGATCCATAAGCGTGAATGAACATGGAATCATACCCTGTCCATCGATACTTGCAGACCAGCGGGTCGCTCCGCGCAAGCCGCCTCATCGCCGCATGGCGATGGCCCCGATGGGGCGACGGAAATTGGCGTGTCTCGCCTCGAAAAAAGACGATGCTTCGAAGCTGGGGCAGCGGCCCGGCAGTCGGGCTGCGCCGCTGCTCCTGCGTTCACTTGGGTCGCTTATCGACCACCCGGCGCGCCTTGCCGGTCAAGGTACGTTCTACCAGGCCGGCTGTCTGCACCGCCACGCGGGCCGACACGCCGATATATGTTTTGACTGCATGCTGCAGCTTGTTAGCCAGCACATCGCGATCCGCGATGCTGAGATGATCGAACTCGGGGCGGACTTCGGTCAGGATTTCCAGTTCATCGAGGTTGCCGCTGCGTGTCAGCACCAATTGATATTGCGCCGCCAGTTCCGGCATTTTCAGCACGATTTCCTCGACCTGTGTGGGGAACAGGTTCACGCCGCGCACAATCAGCATGTCGTCGCTACGGCCGGTGATCTTGCCGATACGGCGCATGCTGCGCGCGCTGGGAGGAAGCAGGCGGGTCAGGTCGCGGGTCCGGTAGCGTATCACCGGCATGGCTTCACGCGTCAGTGACGTCAGCACCAATTCGCCCTCTTCCCCTTCGGCCACGGTTTCACCGGTGTCCGGATTGATGATTTCGGGGTAAAAATGGTCTTCCCATATGACCGGGCCGTCTTTCGATTCGACGCACTCCATGGCCACGCCCGGCCCCATGACTTCTGACAGGCCGTAGATATCCAGCGCGTCGATGCCGGCGCGCTGCTCGATGTCCTGGCGCATCTGCCCCGTCCAGGGCTCGGCGCCGAAGATGCCGATGCGCAGTGCGCTGTCGCGCGGATCCATGCCCTGGCGCTCCATTTCTTCAAGGATATTGCAGAAGTAGGAAGGCGTGACCATGATGACATCAGGCTGGAAGTCCCGGATCAGCTGCACTTGCTTTTCAGTCTGGCCGCCGGACATCGGCACCACCGTACAACCCAGTTTTTCGGCGCCATAATGGGCGCCCAGCCCGCCCGTGAACAGGCCGTAGCCATAGGCGACGTGCACGATATCGCCCGGCCGCCCGCCCGCCGCCCAGATGGACCGGGCAACCAGATTGGCCCAGTGTTCGATGTCCCTTGCGGTATAAGCCACCACCGTGGGTTTGCCCGTGGTACCGCTGGAAGCGTGGATGCGCGAGACACGCTCGCGCGGCACGGCAAACATGTCGAAGGGGTAGTTGTCGCGTAAATCCTGTTTCGTCGTGAACGGGAAATGCCGCAAGTCGGACAGTTGCTTCAAGTCCTTCGGGTGCATGCCCGCCTTGTCGAAGGCCTTCTTGTAATGCGGCACATTGGCGTAGGCGTGGCCTAGCGACCAGCGCAAGCGTTCCAGCTGCAGGTTCTGCAGCTCATCCTGGCTGGCGTGCTCTATCGGATCGCGCCCCCTCGTTGGGGTTCCGGCTTCAGACATGGTTTCCTCCTGGGGATGTCAATATTCTTTTTTCGTCGGCCCGCCATGCCATATCGAAGCAGCATGGGGATCGCGCTGTCAAGCGTCCACGACCTGGCCTTTCACCCGGTACGAACGTCCGCGGAAAATGGCAATCCGCTTGCCGTCCTGGTTGGTCACGTCCACATCGTAAATGCCGGTGCGCCCTGCCAGGGATTGTTCCACGGCATGGGCGGTCAGTACATCGCCTTCAAAGCCGGGCGCCAAAAAATCGATCGTGCAGCCCGAAGCCACGGTCACGGCATTGCGCGAATTGCAGGCAAAGGCAAAGGTGCTGTCGGCCAGCGCAAAGATGAAACCGCCGTGACAGGTCTGATGACCATTGAGCATATCGGCCCGGATCGTCATCGTCATGCGTGCTTCGCCCGGCGCGATCGACACGACACGCGCCCCCAAAGCCTGCGAGGCCGGATCCTTGTCGTACATGGTTCTGGCAGTGAGTTCCGCCAAGGCCTGCGGGTCGTCGGGCAGACTGGCCTGCGCAGCGTGGGTTGATGGCAAAGAGCTCATTATTTCCCCTTGAAGACAGGCTGACGTTTGGCCAGAAAGGCGGCCACGCCTTCGGCGTAATCTGCACTGGCGCCCAGTTCGCGCATCATGTCGCGTTCCAGGTCCAGTTGTTCGTCCAGGGTATTGGCCAGGCTCTGGTTCAACGCCTGCTTGGTATAGGCCAGCCCCTTGGTGGGCGCCGAGGCGAAATGCCCGGCCAGTTCATTCAGGCGGGCTTCAAATTCTTCATCTGCAACACATTGCCAGATCAGCCCCCATGCTTCCGCCTGCTGTGCACTGAGCTTGTCGCCCAGCATCGCCAGGCCCATGGCGCGGGCCCGGCCGACCAGTCGCGGCAAGATGTAGGTGCCGCCCGTATCGGGCACCAGGCCCAACCTGCAGAAAGGCTGTATGAAGCTTGCGGACTGTTTGGCAATGACGATATCGCCCGCAAGTGCAAGGTTGGCCCCCGCCCCTGCTGCCACGCCGTTGACGCCAACGACCACAGGCATGGGCAGCGCATGCAAACGGCGCACCAGCGGCGCATAGTACTTGCCCACGGTTTCGCCCAAATCCACTGGGGCCGAGCCGGCCGTGACCTCGCGTTCCGACAAGTCCTGCCCGGCGCAGAATCCCCGGCCGCTGCCGGTCAGGACCAGCACCCGCGCCCCCTCGTCCTGTACCCGGCCCAGCGCATGGGCCAGTTCTTCGTGCATGGCGGTCGTAAAGCTATTGAGCTTGTCCGGGCGGTTCAGCGTGATGCGTGCCGCGTTATCTTCAAGCGTGAACAACAGGTTCTCGTAATCCATGGGGTCCCTTTCCCGCCGCTTCAAGCGTGCCAGCGCGTCTGCACGACGCGATAACGGTTGGACACATAGGCGGTATCCGACAGCGCGGCATTCGCGGCTGGATTGGCTCCGGTGCCATGGAAGTCGCTGAAGGCCGCAGTCTGGTTGACGAACACCGCACCCGCCAGGTTCAGGGACAGGGATACGCCGGCTCTTTCGGCCGCCTTGCGTATCTGTTCGCTGACCTTGTCGTCCGTACTGTAGGCCGACAGCGTCAAGGCGCCATGCTCGAGGACGGTGCGCCGCGCAAGTTCGATGCTTTGATCGGTGGAATCCGTCGCCACGACGAAAGCGATGGGGCCGAACCACTCGCGCAGTATGGCGGTTTCGCCGGCGTCCGCTTGCAGCAGCAGTGGCGTCTGTACCTGCGCACCCGCGAATTGCGGGTGATCGATACGCTGGCTGTCGCACAGCACCGGCAGACCCAGCGCCCGTGCTTCCTCGATGCGCTGCAGGGTACCCGTGTTCTGTATGGCGCCGGTAATCTCCACGGCGCGCGCCGGATCGGACACCAGCTTTTCCACCGCCTGCGCCAGGCCCGCGGCCACCTCGTCGAAGCTCATGCGGCCCTGAGCCGTTTCGATGCCATCGCGCGGTACGTAGATATTTTGCGGCGCCGTGCACATCTGCCCCGAATATAGGGCGAAAGAAAACGCCAGATTGCGCGCCACAGCCTTGAAGTCGTCGACGGAATCGATGATGACCTGATTCACGCCAGCCTTCTCGGTATAGACCTGGGCTTGTCGTGCATGGGCTTCCAGCCAGTTGCCATTCGTACTGCTGCCTGTGAAGTCGATCAGCTTGACGGCCGGATCCAGCGCCAGGGCCTGCGCCGTGTCATCGCCCGCGTCGTGCGCGGCCAACAGGACGACATTGGGGTCGAAGCCGGCATCGGCCAGCACCTCGCGGGCAATCTGTACCGTAATGGCAAGCGGCAGGATCGCACCCGGATGCGGCTTGACGATGACCGTGTTGCCCGTGGCCAGGCTGGCAAACAGTCCGGGATAGCCATTCCATGTAGGAAAGGTGGAGCAGCCTATCACCAGGCTGACGCCGCGGGGCACGATCGTAAAGCGCTTCTGCATCTTGATGGGGTCGTGCTTGCCCTGCGGCTTCTCCCAGGATACCAATTCCGGGATGCGCGACATATCCTGCCAGGCATAAGCCACGGCCTCCAGGCCGCGGTCCTGCGCGTGCGGGCCGCCCGCCTGGAAGGCCATCATGAAGCCCTGGCCCGTCGTGTGCTGGATGGCATACGCCATTTCAAAGCTACGCCGGTTCAGGCGATGCAAAACTTCCAGCGCCACGCCGACCCAGGCGCGGGGCCCCGCTTCCCGCCAGCTGTCCAGGGCTTTGCCCGACTGCGCCACGAGTTCCGCGGCCGGCACATGCGGATACCGGATACCCAGTTCGATGCCAAAAGGCGATCGCTCGGCGCCCACCGTGCCCTGGGCGCCGGACTGCCGCAAGGGGAAGTCCTTGCCCTTATAGCTTTCGAAGGCTGCGCGCCCGTCGTCATTGGCCGTTTCGCCGTAAACCCGCGGGCTGGGCGATTCAGAGAATGGGCTCCAGTAGGTTCTGGAAGCGATGGCCTCGACGGCCTGCTTCAGCACGCCTTGGTGAGTCTCGAAAAAATCCGTGGGCACCTTGTCCGCTCCTGTAATGCGCCGCGGCCTTGCCGCGACAATGTTCTCGTCAGATGCCAAATCTATGGCGATCCGCCCTTAAAGTAAAGATCATGTCTCTTGATCGAAATCGATGACCA
>JAEWEH010000451.1 GCA_023389535.1 Pseudomonadota bacterium | reverse complement strand
GCATGGGCCAATAAGGCAGCCAGCGGGCGCGAAGCCGATATCCGCGTCTCGACTTTCGACAATATCGCCTGGGGCGAGATACATGTGGGCAAGCCCCTGGAAGAATTTCAAAACCCGCAGCTTGCACGACCCGGTGAAGCACTCGAAGACCTGCCCCGGGCAGAGCACCCAAAGAAAGTGCTCGTCATCGGGGCGGGCCCGGCGGGCATACAGGCGGCACTGACTGCGGCGGCACGGGGCCATGATGTCACGCTTGTAGGACAAGGGCCGGGCCTGGGCGGGAAGCTGCGCACCGAGGCCAGCCTACCCAATCGCGGCGAGTATCTGGGCTTGATTGCATGGTGGGAACGGCAACTGCGGCGCCATGGGGTCGCCTTCCATCCAAACATCTCCATACAGGACGCCGACGCCGTTCGGCGCTACGATGCGGAAATCGTGGTACTGGCGACTGGGTCTCATCAACGCCCACCTGAAACACTTGCGACAGGCGTATCCGTGCGCGACTGGGCAAGCGACCCCGACATCAGAAACAGCCATGGCAGAACAGCCGTGCTTTTCGATAAAGACCATACCGCGGCCACGTATGCGGCGGCCGAAGAGCTGGCGGGCAAGTATGAACGGGTGTATCTGCTGACGCCCCGCACACACATCGCCCAGAACGTGAACTACTGCAGCGCTATCGGCGTCCATCGCCGGCTGTACGAGGCAAACGTCGAGGTCCTGACCGCAGCCGAACCGGTTGCGCTCACGGAACGAGTACTGGAATGGCGCAATGTCTTCACCGGCCGCATCCAGTCCATCACCGAGGTCGACTTATTCCTTTGGTCCACGCCTCGCA
The DNA here is from genome assembly GCA_023389535.1 of Pseudomonadota bacterium. Lineage (GTDB taxonomy): Bacteria > Pseudomonadota > Gammaproteobacteria > Burkholderiales > Burkholderiaceae_B > UBA6240. The sequence continues at coordinate 4,053 of JAEWEH010000451.1, read as the reverse complement.
TTGCCGACGACCAGCTGTATGGCCGACTCCAAGCCGACGGGCTGGAGGTTCTACTAGTGGGAGACTGCATGTCGCCGCGCAATGTTCTATGCGCGGTCCATGAAGGACACGCCACCGCCCTTTCTTTATAGACCATAAGCCGCAAAGCAAGAAACAGGAGACAGGAATGAAACGTTTGATCACTATCGCAGGCGCCATCGCCTTGACGGTTTCCTTTGCCACATTTGCCCAAGGCGTACCGCAGGATTATCCGAACCGGCCCATAGAGATGGTCGTCGTGTACCCCGCCGGCGGGGGTATGGATGTGACCGCCCGTACGCTGGCACAAGAGTCGGAACGCGTCCTGGGCGAAAAATTCCGTGTGCAGAACCGTACTGGCGGAGGCGGGATCGTCGGCCACACATGGTTGGCGAAAAACACGGCGCCCGATGGCTATACCGTGGGCGTCCTGGCCAATCCCTTTCTTGCCCTGGACATTCTTGTGCGTGAAGCGCCATTCAAGGCCGAAGATTTCACGCCCATCGCCGGCATCAACTTCACCCCGGTACTGTGGGTGACTCGCACAGACGGGCCTCTAGGAAAGATGGATTTCTCCCAGCTCATCGAGCACGCGAAAAGCCAGGCGTCCAACTTGAAGATTGCCGTCATTCCCAACAATGTCTTCGATTTCGTCGCGTCCATCGTTGAACGCAATGCGGGTATCACCTTGACGCACGTCCCCTTTCAAGGTGGCAAACCGGGCGTGACCGCCTTGCTGGGTGGCAACGTGGACATTGCCAGCGCCTTCTATGAAGAAGTGGAACCTTACATCAAGGCCGGTCAATTAAAGGCCGTCGCGGTCAGCGATCAGAAGCGTTTCGTATCCCTGCCCGATGTCCCCGCCATGGGCGAACTGGGCATCAAGATCGATGATGGGGTCTGGGGAGCCAGCCGTTTTGTCACTGTGCCGCCCGCCACTCCGCCAGCCATACAGAAAAAACTGGAGGACGGCTTCCTTAAAGTCATGAAGGATCCACAAGCGATCAAGAAGTTCCAGGCGGCCGGCATTACGCTTACCCCCACTGATGCGCAAACGACTCGCGACAGCTACCAACGGTCGATGAAAGTCATTGCCGATTTTCTGGCCCAACGGAAGTAGCAAATGCTCTTCCTTGGCATGTCCGCGCTGTTGCTGGCTGGCTTGGCGGTACTGGGCTTCGAATCACTGCGTATATCCGGGCCTTCAGGCCTGTATCCGCAAGTCCTGATCGGGGCCAGCATCGTCTTGCTGGTCTGGAATGGGCTGCAATCCTGGCGGGCAGGCGCTATCGATGCCCATGACCCCGAGCTCGCCTCGCTGCATACGGGCGCTCTGCTAACCCGCCTGCGGTTTGCCCTTTTTTGTACCATCTGGCTACTGTATCCGCTATTGATGACCTGGGCCGGATTCATCGCGTCGACCACGATCGTGCTTTACGGGTCCGCCCTGGTTTTCGGCAGTAAAAGGCCCTGGCTGGCGCTACTGGGCACCATATGCTTTGCGATCATTTTCTCTATTATGCTCAAAAGCATCATTTACGTGCCGGTGCCAGAAGCGTGGCCCGATCAGTGGGTCAATGCCCTGATCTACCGCTTTTAAGGAAGCCTGATGTTCGACGTACAGTTCGTTGACGCCTTGCAATCCGCCTTTGCTCCGGCAAGTATTCTGTTCTCGGTATTGGGCATCGTGATCGGCATTGTCTTCGGCGCCATCCCGGGCCTTACCGCCACATTGGCGATCGCACTGTTTGTGCCGATCACCTTCATCATGAGCCCGACGCATGGGCTTATCATGCTGGGCGGAATCTATGCCGGCGCGATCTTCGGGGGCAGCATTTCGGCCATTCTGATTAATGTGCCGGGCACACCCGCATCCATCATCACCGGCTGGGAGGGTTATGCGATGGCCCGCCGCGGCGATGCGCCTTACGCACTGGCGCTAGCGGCGGTCAGCTCGGGGATCGGCGGCGCGATGTCGGCCATTGCCATGCTTTTCCTGACTCCCGTTCTGGCCAAACTTGCCTTGTCTTTCGGACCGCCGGAATTCGTCGCCTTGCTGGTGTTCAGCCTGGCCATCGTCGTCGTCATGCTGGATACGCCCTTAATGCATAATGTGCTGGGCTGCCTGCTGGGTTTGACACTGGCCAGCATCGGCCAGGACCCCATCAACGGCGAATCGCGCTTCACCTTCGGCATGCCGGATCTTCTGTCCGGCGTGGACCTGCTGGCCGTGCTGATCGGCTTCTTCTGCATGGCCCAAGCGGTCTTCCTGGCCAGGGAAGCGCTGTCCGACGAAAAGACGATAACCGTGGATTTTGGCGGGATCATGGGCATCTGGCGGGTGATGAAAACCATGATCTCATCGTTCTGGACCTACCTGCGGGCGACGGCGGCCGGTGTATTCCTTGGCATCATGCCGGCCATCGGCCCCGAATCCACGCCTTTCGTCGCGCATGCCATCGAAAAGAGATTTTCTCGCTCGCCTGAAGAATTCGGGAAAGGTTCCACACAAGGTTTGATCGCATCCGAGACGTCCATCAGCGCCAATGTCGGGGGATCCTTGATACCACTATTGTCGCTGGGCATTCCCGGCAGCGCGGCGGCCGCGGTTTTCATCGGAGCGCTGACCCTGCACGGCATGCAGCCCGGCCCTTTACTGTTCGTGGAGCACGGCGCCGAGATGTACACCTTCCTGGTCGCCTTCGTCGTCACCAATATTTTCATGGTGTTCATCGGCCTGTTCGCCATCCGCTATTTCGCCGTGGTACTTAAGGCACCGAAAGGTTGGATCGCCGCATTCGTCGCGTTCTTTTCAATCTTCGGGTCTTACGCTGTGAATAGCAGGCTATTTGATGTCGGCATCATGTTCCTTGCCACTGCGTTCACGATTTTGCTGCGCTTTCTCAGGATACCCATCCTGCCGGTCGTGCTGGGCCTGATATTGGGTTCGCTGCTGGAACAGAACCTCGTTGTCTTCTCCATCACCGTGAATACCGTCCCGGACCTTCTGGCCAGGCCGGTCGCCGTCGCGCTATTTGTACTGACAGCGGTTATTCTTGGGGTGTCGGTGTACAAGCGGATGCGAATACCGGCTCAGGCGCGCTCAACCAGCCCTTAGCCAATAGGGCAGACGGTGGCCGCATTGCGGAGCCACCCTCCATCGCTTAGGATGCCTGCATATCGTGGGCCGCGATCAAGGCTGGGACATATTTTCCAGCTTGTTGATCTTGGTCCCTTCCAGGGACACGCCGGCCATCAGGCCCGCATTGGTCATGACAAAAGCCACCACCGGCTCGCGGAAGGTGTTTGTGTCTATGGTCCCGTTGGCGCCAATGTTGGCGACTGCCACCGTGGCGTTGGCTCCCACCGTCCATCCATTGCTGGCGCGGAACTGATCCAGAGCTTCCTGCGTCATGAACAGCAGCACGATGGCCTTGGACTGGGCGCCCGCCTGAAAGCCGATGGAGCCGCCCGAGACGCTGTAGTAGCCCTCGTCCTTGCCGTTGACCCGCAGCACGCCATCGCCATGCTCGGCGCCGACCACGAAGCTTGCGCTCAAGACGCGTGGGAACACCAGTACGCCTTTGGCTTTGGATACGGCGGAACGCGCATCCGGCGCGACTTCGTACAGGCGTTTAAGCGCGGCGTCAGCGCGTGCGTTGACGTCGGCTCGGCGTTCGGCGACCGTCTGCTTGCCCTGCGGCGGCAGTGTAGTGGTGCAAGCCGCTAGCCCGAGGCCCGCGACGGCCATAGTGAGCGCAAAAACGCTCCTCTGAAACAATGTTGCCGGCTTTTTTGACATGGCGCTCTCCAGGTAGCTTATGAATAGCGGGCAACCTGCCCGATTTCTTTTCGGGCCTGTTCCCGCTGCCGGAGCCAGCAAATATTATTCCCGTGCAGCGGCCGGGTATACGTCAAAGGCTCTCGCGGCCTGTGTACCGGGTTAGGCCCTGCCGAATATTGATTGCAGCGATTGCAAAGCGGCAAGAAATACCTGTCGCCCGATCTGTTCACGCAACTCGGCTTGCCGTTCCG
>JAEWEH010000448.1 GCA_023389535.1 Pseudomonadota bacterium | reverse complement strand
GTGCCCGCACAGGTCGAGGGTGAAGTCATACGCAGCGAGGTGCAATTGCGGCCGCGCAGGCAATTGCATGCCATCTTGCAGGACGACAGCGGCCACCAACTCGCCTTGCGCTGGCTGAATTTTTACCCCAGCCAGCAAAAGCAGTTGGCGGTGGGAAAGCGCTTGCGGGTGCGCGGCGAAGTGCGCAGCGGCTTTGGGGGCTACGAGATGGTGCATCCCAAGGTATCGGCTGCCGGTGGCGAATTGCCTGCAGCTTTGACGCCGGTGTATCCCACGACGGATGGGCTGTCGCAGGCAAGCTTGCGCAAGGCCATCGACAAGGCATTGGGCGTTGCGGACCTGTCCGATACATTGCCGGAAAGCTTGCGCGAGCGCTATGGGCTGATTCCTTTTGAACAAGCCATACGCATACTGCACCATCCGCCTGCCCGGATATCGTACGCGGACCTGATCGAACGCGAACATCCCGCATGGCTGCGCATCAAGTTCGACGAGCTGCTGGCCCAGCAGCTGTCGTTGGCGGCGGCGCGCGCCGCCCGGCGTCGCCAGCGCGCCCCGGCGCTGGGCAGGCAAGCTGGCGAACTGATGGATGCCTTGCGCCGCAGCTTGCCTTTTCAACTGACCGCCGCGCAAGAGCGGGTGATTGCTGAAATTTCGGCCGACCTGGGCCGTGGCTTCCCCATGCACCGCCTGCTGCAAGGGGATGTCGGCAGCGGCAAGACGATTGTCGCGGCCTTCGCAGCCGCCCAGGCGATTTCCGGCGGCAGGCAGGTCGCCATCATGGCTCCCACCGAGATCCTGGCTGAACAGCACTACCACAAACTGAGTGGCTGGCTGGCGCCCTTGGGCGTCAGGATTGCCTGGCTATCCGGCAGTCTGGGGGGGCGGGCGCGCAAGGACGCCATGGCCGACATCGAATCCGGCAGGGCGCAGCTGGTGGTGGGCACGCAGGCCTTGATCCAGGAAAAGGTCAGTTTCGCCGAACTCGGCTTGGCAATATTGGATGAACAGCACCGTTTCGGCGTGGGGCAGCGGCTGGAGCTCAGCCGCAAGGGCGAAAGCCCGGGCGCAGGGCCGTTGATCCCGCATCAATTGAACATGAGCGCCACGCCCATACCGCGTACGCTGGCAATGACCTTCTTCGCCGACCTGGATGTTTCCGCAATCGACGAGCTCCCGCCCGGCCGCAGTCCGGTATTGACGAAACTGATTGCCGACACCCGTCGCGACGATGTCCTGGGCAGTGTGGTGGCCGAAGTGCGCCAGGGCCGCCAGGCGTACTGGGTTTGTCCCCTGGTCGAAGAAAGCGAAGCCTTGCAGCTGCAAACGGCAGTGGACACCCATGCACGCCTGGTCCAGGCCCTGCCTGATATGCGCGTGGGGCTGGTGCATGGAAAGCTCACCGCGGCTGCCAAGCAGGAAATCATGCAGGATTTCCGCGATGGGCGGGTCGATCTGCTCGTGGCGACCACCGTCATCGAAGTGGGCGTGGACGTGCCCAATGCGTCCCTGATGATCATCGAGCATGCCGAACGTTTCGGGCTGGCCCAACTGCACCAGTTACGCGGGCGCGTGGGACGTGGCAGCCGCCAGTCCATCTGTGTACTGATGTACCAGGCGCCGCTGTCGGCGATTGCACGTCAACGTTTGCGCGCCATGTACGAGACGGCGGATGGTTTTGAAATTTCCCGCCGCGACTTGGCGCAACGCGGACCCGGTGAGTTCCTGGGCTTGCGCCAATCCGGCCAGGATCTCTTGCGCTTTGCCAGTCTGGACACCGATGCGCGTATCGTCGAACAGGTACAGGAAGCCGTTCAAGACATGACCGCGAACCATGCGGTCCACGTGCGGGCGCATTTGCGCCGCTGGATGCGCTACCGGCAGGATTTATTGCGCAGCTAAGGGCCTGGGGCCGGAATCTGTTTGAACCGTTTTGATTGCGAGGCACTCATGACCTTGACCGAACTTAAATATATTGTGGCCGTGGCGCGTGAACGGCATTTCGGGCGCGCGGCCGAAGCGTGTTTCGTCAGCCAGCCGACGCTGTCGGTGGCCATACGCAAGCTTGAGGAAGAGCTGGGCGTCGTACTGTTCGAGCGCGGCGGGACGGAGGTCGGCATTACGCCCATAGGCCTGCGCGTAGTGGCGCAGGCCCAGCGTGTGCTGGAAGAGGGCGCCAATCTTCGCGAGATCGCGCGACAGGGGCACGACCCGCTGGCCGGGCCGCTTCGGGTGGGCGTGATACATACCATAGGGCCTTATCTGTTGCCGCGGCTGGTGCCGACCCAGATTGCCGCCACCCCGCAGATGCCGCTGTTGCTGCAGGAAAATTTCACGCTGCGGCTGCTGGAACTGCTGCGCCAGGGCGAGATCGACTGCGCCATCGTCGCGCTGCCCCTGCCGGAATCCGGTCTGATGGTGCACGCCCTGTACGATGAGCCCTTTCTTGTCGCGGTACCGCACAACCATCCCTGGGCGTCCCGGAAGGAAATCGATGCCAATCAGTTGAAGGACGAGACCATGCTGTTGCTGGGAACAGGCCACTGCTTCCGCGACCAGGTTCTGGAGGTCTGTCCCGAGCTGTCCCGGTTTTCGGCGGCCAGTGAAGGCATACAGCGTACCTTTGAAGGC
>JAEWEH010000403.1 GCA_023389535.1 Pseudomonadota bacterium | reverse complement strand
CGGAACGGGTCAAGAAGCCAGCTTTGGGCCTGCATGGTGGGGGCGACGGCGCTTGCGGCGTCGTACTGATCAATGGCGTGCCGATCGATACCCGCCGCCAGCACATTCTCAAAGAAGGTGACGAAGTGACGTTGAGGACCCCGGGTGGGGGTGGGTATGGCCAAACGTCTTAGTAGGCGACTTGTTACCGAAAAAAAGCTTCATCGCAGAAGTATGCACATTCCAATAATAGGAGGAAACCATGCGTAAATCGATCTTTTGGCTACTGGCGGCTGCTTTGACGGCCACCAGTGCGTCCGTAGTCCATGCCCAGGCGCAGACTGCAGCCGCGGCGCCGGATAATTTCCCATCAAAACCCATACGCCTTGTCGTGCCCTTCCCTGCGGGCGGCACAGTGGACGGCGTTGCGCGCACGCTAGGTCCGGAGCTCGCAGCGGCGACCGGCCAAACGGTCGTCATAGAGAACCGGGGCGGGGCAGGCGGGTCCATCGGCGCGGGCGTGGTGGCGCAGTCCGCCCCGGACGGCTATACCTTGTTGCTCGTGCTGGACACGCACGCGCTCAACCCGCTGGTCTATCCCAATCTACCTTACGACACCGCGCGGGACTTTACACCGATCTCCTTGGTGGCACGTGCGCCGATGGTGGCCATCGCCAATAATGGGTTGAAAGCCGACACCGTGCCTGAACTCGTGGCGCTGGCGAAGAAGTCACCCGACTCTCTGAACTTTGCCTCGGTGGGGGCTGGAAGCGCCAGTCATCTTACGGGTGAACTGTTCAATCAACAGGCGGGCGTATCCATGGTGCATGTGCCTTATCGCGGCGGTGCGCCCGCAATGACCGATCTGATAGGCGGTCAGGTAGAGGTGATGTGGGGCACAGTGCCTTACGTGCAGACGATGGTCAAGTCCGGAAAAGTCAAAGCGCTGGGCCAGACCGGCGAAGAGCGCAGCCATGTATTCCCGCAACTCAAGACATTGACGGAGCAGGGCCTGGAAGGCGTGGGTGTGTATGGATGGGTCGGCATCCTTGCGCCGGCCGGTCTTCCGCCTCAGTTGCTCGATTATTGGCAGAAAACCTTGGCCAGTGTTGTGCGTGGCGACAAGGTTTCGACACGTCTGCAGAGCGAGGGATTTGATGTGGTGGCCAGCAGCCCCAAAGAGTTTGAGCAGTTCATCGGCAGCGAGCAAGAGAAATGGAGCAAGCTGATCGCCGCGCGGAACCTCAAGTTGCAATAGATAAACTCGGCGGCCGCGCGCTGCGGCCACCGATGCCACGCGAATTCGCAAGGGCCCGACGCGTCATATGCCATAGGGCCCGCAAGCAAGCAGAAGGATGATGGAAGGAAAATGACTGCACCAAAGAATGGATTGATAATCAGTGCTCATGCAGGCGACTTTGTCTGGCGCGCAGGGGGCGTCATTGCCCTGTATGCGGCCCGCGGGTGGAACATGACCGTGGTGTGTCTGTCTTTTGGGGAAAGGGGCGAATCGGCCAAGCTGTGGCGCCAGCCCGGCATGACGCTGGAACAGGTGAAGCAGGACCGGCGGGACGAAGCCACGCGCGCGGCCAGCATGCTGGGCGCCAGCACCAGGTTCCTGGACTGCGGGGATTACCCTTTGCGCGTTTCTGAAGACGTCTTGTACGAGCTGGCCGATATCTACCGCGAGCTGCGACCCGAATTCGTGCTCACCCATTCCGAACGGGACCCATATAACTTCGACCACTCCTTGACCACGCACGTCGCACAAGAAGCGCGCATCATTGCCCAAGCGCATGGCCACCAACCGGAACAAGCGGTATTAGGAGCTCCGCCGGTATTCTTGTTCGAGCCGCATCAGCCCGAAGTCTGTCAATGGACGCCCAGCGTTCTGGTCGATATCACGGAGGTATGGGACCGCAAGCGCGCCACCTTCGAATTAATGCACGCGCAGGAATATATGTGGGACTACTACACCCGCGTCGCATTGCAGCGCGGCGTGCAGGCCAGCCGCAACTCGAATAAAAAGATCAAGTATGCGGAAGCCTATCAAAGGGTATTTCCCCAAGTGACCGAAGAGCTGGCATGATGCAAGTAGTTGTGCGGGGGCTTTTTCTCTATGATTAATCGCAATCGAATCCCCGCCGTCTATATGAGGGGCGGTACCAGCAAAGGATTGGTGTTTCATCGCCGCGACCTACCAGCCGATCGCGCGGAGTGGGATGGCATCTTCCTTGGGGCTATGGGTAGTCCCGACCCCTATGGCCGCCAACTGGATGGCATGGGGGGCGGGACATCCACCTTGTCCAAGGTGTGTATTGTCGAGCCGGCCAGTCGTGATGGTTTCGATGTCGACTACACATTTGCCCAGGTGTCCGTGAAACAGGCTAAAGTCGACTATGGAAGCATCTGCGGCAATATGTCCGCGGCGGTCGCGCTCTTTGCCCAGCAGGAGGGACTGGTTCCAACAGGTAGTCAGCAGACTGCGGTACGAATCTTTAATACGAATACAAAGAAGGCATTGCGTGCGACACTGGATATCGGAAACGGTGCTCCCCCGGTGCGAGGCCTTATGGGCATTCCGGGTGTAGCCGGTGAGGCTCCTCCCGTCAGGCTCGACTTCATCGATCCCGCCGGCGCTATGACGGGCAAACTTCTTCCTACCGGGAATGCGCGGGACACGCTGCGGATCCCTGCTTACGGATCGATGGCTGTATCCTTAATCGATGCAGGAACATCCTGTGTATTCATCGATGCCGGCGCTCTGGGCCTGGAGGGAAGCGAGCTTCCGTCCGAGATCTCGACGCGCGCGGAAGTCGTTGCATTGGTAGAACAGGCAAGGCGTCATGCATCCGTCGCGATGGGTCTGGCGCCAGATATCGAGGCTGCGGCAGCCAAGCCGGTTGCGCCTTTTGTTTGCGTCATTGCACCGGCGATGGATAGTGGCACTTTGTCCGGCGCCGCGATCGCAGTCCACGATGTCGACTTCACGGTTCGCGCCTTCGCCAATGGACAGCCACACTTGGCCTTGCCTATTACCGCTTCCCTTTGCTGCGCCGTAGCTGCGGAGGTAGAGGGGTCGCTGCTTGATGCTATTCTTGGAGCAAACCGGCAGAACACGAGCTCTTTGCGCATAGGGATGCCGTCGGGAATTCTGAATGTAGCCGCTAGCCTGGACAAAGGCGGCGGCCGCATTCGGGTGCATAGTGCTTCCCTATATCGAACCGCCCGGCGCCTCTTCGATGGCTTTGTGTACGCCTAGGCAAGACTCTGCTGGCTGGTGGCGCTTGGCGCAGGAATAGGTGCTGGAATTCGCTGAGTGGGTCCTGACAGGCCTGGCCTGCTTGGCAGGCCAGCCATGCCGCCTACTTAGTCGAGCAGTTCAGCCGGAATATTCCCGCCATTCTGCGCAATGCGCTTCAACACTTCCTTGTGGAGCCACATATTCATCTGAGCCGAATCGCCCATCAGATTCGCCGGGCAGCCTAGTTCCGTCGCCAATTCCTTGCGGGCGGTCAGGCTGCTGTCTATATCCAGCAGCTTCAGCAGGTCAACAATGGAAGTGCGCCAGTTCAGTTTCTGCGCATTACTTGCGGCGCGCTGTTCCAGCTGGGCGACGACGTCCACACTGCTTACGGGTGTTGCGGAGGATTGTGAGGCTGGCGTAGACGTAGATGTAGAGCCTGATGCGGGAGGCGTCGATGATGGTGGTGCCGTGGTAGAACCGGTTGGTGAGGATGCCGTCGAACTTGGCGCCGTGCCGGTCGCGGGTGTGGTGCCGGCGGCAGGCGACGCGCCGGGCGTATTGGCGCCCGGCGTAGCGCCACCAGGAGCGGGTGCGGCAGCGGAATCTCCAATGCCCAGCTTACTAAGGATGGTTTTAAAGAACCCCATATGACCTCCTGATAACAGTGAACGAGTCCATTGATCTTACCGTCCGTATGCTCGCTTTTCGGCCCTTAGGGTGATTGTTTACCATTATTAACATGCTGAAAATTGGATGCGGCATCTATTGTTGCGGAGGCCCGCTTCAATTGGAACGCGGTGTTTCCATTATGGTTTCTTGATCCGGATTAAGGACTGTGCGGGCCAATGCCGCCATAGTGCTGGTTTTCGGCCAGCCCTGCAGTGGTCCATGCGGCAGGATGGTCAGCCTGGTGCCGAGGGGAATATCATGCAGGAACAGGATCATCATGGTGCTTGAAGGCGAACGCTTCAATAGCGTTACGCATCTGACCGGCGCCATCGCGGCGCTGGCCGGCGGTGTCGTCCTGATCGTTCAGGGCGCCCTGGTCGGAGACCCATGGAAGATCGTCAGCTTCAGCATTTATGGCACGATGCTGCTGTGCCTGTATCTGGCCTCCACGCTTTATCACAGCCTGCGGGGGCGCGCCAAGCGCATCTGGTGCAAGTTCGATCACTGCGCCATTTATCTGCTGATCGCCGGCAGCTATACGCCTTTTGCTTTGGTCAGCTTGCGGGGCGCTTGGGGTTGGTCGCTCTTCGGGACGGTATGGGGCCTTGCCATTATTGGCATCGCTCAGGAAATATGGCTTGCCAGGGGACTGCGTATATTTTCCTTGATCCTTTACGTCGCCATGGGATGGATAGCGATCATTGCCGCTGCACCACTGGTAAATGCTTTGACTTGGGAAGGTTTCCGCTGGCTGGCTGCCGGAGGCCTGGTCTATACACTGGGTATCGTCTTTTACGCCACGGACGAGAAATGGCAGTACGGGCATGGCGTCTGGCATTTATTCGTGTTGGGCGGCAGCGCCTGCCACTATTTTACGGTGTTGCAATACGTGGCGTGATGCCGTGGCATTACTTTTGCACGAAGTCGCCGTCGACATAAAACCATCTGCCGTCCTCGCAAACAAAGCGGCTGATCTCATGCAGCCGAACGGCCCGGCCGTCCTGGCGGAAGCGGGCCACGAATTCTACCGTGGCATGGCTGGCGTCTTGTTGGGCGTGATGCCGCAATTCCAGCCCCAGCCACTTAGTTCCAGGCGCATTGGCTTCCAGATTCTCGGGGCGGGTGCTGACGTGCCAGGTGTCCAGCAGATAATCGAGTTGGTCCAGCGCGAAAGCGCTGTAGCGAGACCGCATCAGGCTCGCTGCGTCAGGAGCCATCAGGCGTTGCGGACCGTGATGCCAGCGCGCACAGCAATCTGCGTAACCGGCGGGGTTGCCGCAAGGGCAGGGCGTGGCCGCTGCCGGGAGAACTCGGTTTCGCTTCATGCGATAAGAGGCATCATTGGCATGGCGCCAAGTATAGCGGCCAGGGCGCCCACACGTCAGTTTCTTGGTGTGCCGCTGAGCAAGGCGCCCTGGACGGGCGAGTGTTGGGCGCGGCCATATGGCGCGTTGCCAGACTGGGCGCCTTCATAGCGCACTCGCATCTCTTCACGGCCGAAATGGAGCTCTTGGTTTTCCAGCTTGCGCATGATTTCCAGGTTGATCTTTTGCTGGATATCCATATAGCGGTTGTAATCCGCGCTCAGGACGTAATAGACCACCTCGAATTCCAGGCCGCGCTCCGAAAACTGAAGCAAATGCGCCCGGTCATAGCGCGTGCCCGGGATATCGTTGATGATGTCCTTGACCGCCCCGGCGATGGCTTCGGCCTGCGCGGCGGTGGCCCCATAGGCGACCGTAAAGCGGAAAGCGATACGGCGTAAATCCATGCGTTTGTAGTTCTGTATGGTCTGCTTCAGCAATTCCGTATTCGAACATACGATCTGTTCACCGCCCAGGCTGCGGATGCGGGTGGTCTTCAAGCCAACATGCTCGATGCTGCCGGCAACGCCGCCGACCACAATGAAATCGCCGGGCTCGAACGGCTTGTCCAGTCCGATGGAGATCGACGCGAACAAGTCGCTCAGGACGACTTGTGCCGCCAGCGCCACCGCCACGCCGCCAATGCCCAGGCTCGCTACGAAGGCGGTGATATTCACCCCCATATTATCCAGGATGGCCAGGATGGCTACGACCCAGAGCACGGCACGCAAAGCCATGGCCACTATCGTCATGGTGACCCGGTTCAAGTCCGGGCGCTGGTCCATATATCGCCCCATGGCGTACGTGGTGGCGCTACTGGCCCAGAAAGCCACCTGCAACACGACGGCCACGAACCATAGTTGCGACAGGCCACTGCGCCATGCAACGGGAAGCTCCAGGAATTTGACGCCGATCAGCACGGCCAGCACAAAGAGCGCGAAGGCGCTGGTACTGGCTACCGCGCGCAGCACTAGCTCGGTCACCCACATTCGATGGCGGCCGTCCTGATTCCGCCGGCCCAGCCTGGCGCGCACGAACCGCCGCATCGAGACCAGAAGAAGCAATGCTATGGCCGTGACTGCCAGCGCCACGACCCAATTCCATAACGGAATCGACAGTATGGTTGTGTCTGTCCACCAAGCCTGCATCATCGTCCTCCGAAAATTCCGTGGTTGCTGCGGAATCGCACTGCGCCATCAAGACTCCACGGCGCCCACAGCGCCTGCGTCATCACATCCTTTCGAGAACGCATTGCCGCAGGCCTGCGCCGCGAACCTTCGCAGGCCGCGGCGGCACACAAAAGCGTTGCGGGGACAGACTGCAGGGCGTTCGACGCCTGCGAAGCTGTCCCCGCGATGTCAGAAGCAAGCCATCAACTGGCCTTCTGCTGGATTTTCTCGCCCCCGCGTTCGATATCCTGACCTGCCCCACGCATGGTATTGGTGCATGCAGAGGCAAAGGCTGCAACGGCAAGAATGATCGGCAACAAGATACGTATTTTCATTTCTTTCTCCTTGATAAGCATGCGTGCAACAGGGCTACCGGCAGGCCCGGCTCACCCCGGCCCGACTCAGCAAGTAACGGGCCAGCCATCTATAATCCCTGGACTTACAGTTCCCATCGGTATGGCGCGTCTGCGGTGCTTCGCCTAACGCGGGTCGAATGTTTTTTCTCCTCAACTGGCTTGATTCTTATGGCAATTTCGAATTTGTGTCGCTCCCTATTCA
>JAEWEH010000400.1 GCA_023389535.1 Pseudomonadota bacterium | reverse complement strand
ATCATGCGTTGAGCCAGCGTCATGGCTTCGACCTGATCATGGGTAACGTACAGGCTGGTCGTCTTCAGGCGGCGATGCAGTTTCTGGATTTCCAGCCGCATCTGCACGCGCAGCTTAGCGTCAAGGTTGGACAAAGGCTCGTCGAACAGAAAAACCTTGGGGTCGCGCACGATCGCGCGACCCATGGCGACGCGTTGGCGCTGGCCACCGGACAGCTGGCGCGGCTGGCGCTCCAGCAAATGGGATAGCTCCAGGATTTGCGCGGCGTTCTCGACCCGCCGCTGGATCTCCTGCTTGCTGAATTTGCGTATCTTCAGGCCATAGGCCATGTTCTGGAAGACCGTCATGTGCGGATACAAGGCATAGTTCTGGAACACCATGGCGATGTCGCGTTCAGCGGGCTCCAGGGCATTGACGACTTTGCCGTCGATGGCGATCTCGCCCTCGGTGATGCTTTCCAGCCCGGCGACCATGCGCATCAGCGTCGACTTGCCGCAGCCCGAAGGCCCCACGATGACGATGAATTCCCCGTCTGCCACATCCATGGTGATGCCATGGATGACGGCAACGTCCCCCGCGTAGACTTTTTTTACGTTGCGAAAGCTAAGAGTGGCCATGTGTTTTTCCGAGATTCATTTCTTGTGGCAGCCGATTTTGCAGCCACCTTATTTTTCCGAGTCCACCAAACCCTTGACGAACCATTTCTGCATAAGCACCACCACGGCGACGGGCGGAATCATGGCCAGCAGCGCCGTGGCCATCACCAGATTCCATTCCGTCACGGCGTCGCCACCGGCGATCATGCGCCGTATGCCTATGACGACCGGATACATGTGTTCCTGGGTCGTGATGATCAGCGGCCATAGGTACTGGTTCCAGCCGTAGATAAACTGGATGACGAAGAGCGCGGCGATGCTGGTGCGGGACAGCGGCAGCAGTACGTCCTTGAAAAAACGCATGGGTCCGGCGCCGTCCATGCGGGCCGCTTCCACGAGTTCGTCGGGAATCGTGAGAAAGAACTGCCGGAATAAAAAGGTGGCCGTGGCCGACGCGATAAGGGGCAGCGTAAGGCCCGCGTAGCTGTTCAGCATGCCCAGGTCGGCGACCACCTTGTAGGTTGGCGCGATCCTCACTTCGACCGGCAGCATCAGGGTGACGAAAATCATCCAGAAGAAAAACATGCGGAAACGAAAGCGAAAGTACACCACCGCGAAGGCCGACAGCATGGATATGGCGATCTTGCCGATGGCGATCACCAGCGCCATGATGGTGCTGACCCACATCATGCGTGCCACGGGAGGTGTGTTCGCTGCGTCGCCCACCAGCACGGCGCGATAATTTTCGAAGAAATGACTGCCTGGCAGCAGCGACATGGGCGCGCGCGCGACTTCCTGCGTAGTCTGGGTGGATGCGATGAAGGTGACGTAGAGCGGGAAGGCGATCAGCACGACGCCTAATATCAGCACCAGGTGCGTGACGATATCCAGGATGGGACGGCGTTCTATCATGGTTGACCTTTGGGCTGCAGGACGTTGTAAGGGCGGGCGCGCATCAGTAGTTGACCCTGCGGTCGATATAGCGGAACTGGATGACGGTCAGTGCGACGACGATCAGCATCAGCACGACCGATTGGGCCGCGGACGAACCGATGTCCAGGCCCTTGAAGCCTGCGTTGTAGACTTTGTATACCAATATGGATGTGCTGGTGCCCGGCCCGCCTTGCGTAACGATATCGATGATCGCAAAAGTATCGAAGAAGGCATAGATGACATTGATCACCAGCAGGAAAAAGGTGGTGGGCGAAAGCAGCGGAAAGACGATGGTCCAGAAGCGCCTTGCAGGGCCGGCGCCGTCAATGGCGGCCGCCTCGATCAAGGAGCGCGGTATGGATTGCAAGCCTGCCAGGAAAAACAGGAAGTTATAGGAAATCTGTTTCCAGACCGAGGCCAGAACGACCAGTATCATGGCGTCGTCGCCATCCAGGCGCGGGTTCCAGGACAAGCCGGCTTCCAGCATATATACGGCCAGGATGCCGACCGAAGGGGAAAACAGGAACAGCCACAGGACCCCGGCGACCGCGGTAGCCACCGCATAGGGCCAGATCAGCAGGGTCTTGTAGACGGCGGCGCCTTTGATTACGCGGTCTGCCATGACGGCCAGCAGCAGGGAAACGCCCAGGCCGAGCACCGCGACCAGTATCGAAAAAATCGCGGTGACCTTGAACGACTGGATGTAATCGGAATCGGAGAACAGTTCGGCGAAATTGGCCAGGCCGACGAACTGGGACGACAGGCCAAACGGGTCTTCAAGCCGGAACGACTGCCACATGGCCTGCCCGGCGGGCAGGAAAAAGAAGACAATGGTAATGGCCAACTGCGGGGCCAGCAGCAGATAGGGCAGGGTCTTGTGGCTGAAGACGACGCGTTTTTCCATGGGGGCATCAGTAAAAAAACCGTGAGCAACCGCTGTAAGCCAGCTGATTGCCCACGGTGGGATTGTAGATCGAACGGCCCTTACTTGACGCTTTTCTCGAAGCGCTCCAGCAGTTCGTTGCCGCGCTTGACCATATTCTTCAGGCCGGCTTCGGGTTCGACCTTGCCGGCGAAGATCTGCTCCATTTCACCGTCTTCGATGTCCCGGATCTGAGGCAGATAGCCCAGCCGCACGCCGCGCGAATTCTTGGTGGTGTCTGCATCCAGTTGCTTGACCGCGATCTCGGTGCCGGGATTCTTGTCGTAGAAGCCGGATTTCTTGGTGACTTCGTAGCCGGCCTTGGTGACCGGGACATAGCCGGTGCCCTGGTGCCATTCCGCCGCTTTTTCAGGGCTGGAAATGAATTTGAAGAATTTGGTCACGCCCTTGTAGACCTCGGGGCTCTTCTTGGCGAATACCCACAGCGAAGCGCCGCCGATGATGGTGTTCTGCGGAGCACCCTTGACGTCTGAATAATAGGGCAGGGTGGAGGTGCCGAATTCAAAGTTGCCGGTTTTGATGATATTGGCACGGTTGCCGCTGGACCCGGTGAACATCCCGCATTTGCCCGACGTGAAAAGGGCGCCGGACGCATCGCCACGCCCGCCATAGGTAAAGGTGCCTTCCTTGGACATATTGGCCAGGAAAGTCATGTGGCGCACGAACAGGGGCTTGTCGATTTCCAGGCGTGCGCCCAGCCCGCCGAAACCGTTATCCAGGGAAGCATAGGGAACGTTATGCCACGCGGCGAAGGTTTCCAGCTGTACCCAGGATGGCCAGGACGTGGTGTAGCCGCATTCCAGGCCGGCCGCGCGCAGCTTCTTGCCGGCCTCGGCCACTTCTTCCCAGGTCTTGGGCGGCTTTTCGGGATCCAGGCCGGCTTTCTTGAAGGCATCCTTGTTGTAATAGAAAACGGGTGTGGAACTATTGAATGGCATGGACACCAGCTTGCCGTCCGGCGAGGAATAGTAGCCCGCCACCGCGCCGATGAAGTCGGCCGGATCGATTGGGTCGCCGGCTTTCTCGGACATTTCCTGCACGGGCTGCACGGCGCCTTTGGCGTACATCATGGTGGCGGTGCCGACTTCAAAGACCTGCAGGATGTCCGGGGCGTTGCCTGCACGGAAAGCCGCGATGCCCGCATTCATGGATTCGCCATATGCACCCTTGTAGATGGCGTGCACGACATAGTCGGACTGGCTCTTGTTGAATTCGTCCACCAGGGTGTTTACCCGCTCGCCCAGGGCGCCCTGCATGGAATGCCAGAAATTGATGTCGGTGGCGGCATGGGCGGTGCCCATGCCGGCCAAAGCGCCTGCAATAGAG
>JAEWEH010000378.1 GCA_023389535.1 Pseudomonadota bacterium | reverse complement strand
GGCGCAAAAATGTGGATTACCAACAGCCTGCACGGCAACTGCGTCGGGTTGCTGGTCAAGACCGACCCCGATGCGGAACCGCGCCATCAAGGAATGAGCTTGTTCATCGCTGAAAAGGGACCCGGCTTTACGGTAAGCAAGAAACTGGACAAGCTCGGCTACAAGGGAATTGACACCTGTGCGCTGAACTTTGACGACTACGAGGTGCCTGCGGATTGTCTTGTGGGCGGGGTGGAAGGGCGTGGCCTGCAGCAAGTACTTAGCGGGCTGGAGCTGGGGCGGGTGAATGTGGCGGCGCGCGGCCTGGGTGTGGCTAAGGCCGCTCTGGACGAAGCCGTGGCGTATTCGCAAAGCCGCGAGACTTTCGGTAAACCGATATGCGAACATCAGGCCATCCAGTTAAAGCTTGGCGACATGGCAACCAGGGTAGAAGCCGCAAGGCACCTGGTGCATGCAGCGGCGGCCGCCTATGACCGCGGCGAGCGCTGCGACATGGAAGCGGGTATGGCCAAGTATTTTGCGACCGAGGCGGCATTTGAAAACGCCCATGAAGCCATGCGCATCTTCGGCGCCTACGGCTATTCCCGTGAATACAATGTAGAGCGGCTGTATCGGGACGCGCCATTGCTGATGATAGGCGAGGGCACCAACGAGATGCAGCGCATCATTATTGCCCGCCAGCTTATCGAAAGGAGCCGGGCATGAATCCGGAAACAGGCAAGACTGGCCAGGCCGGCCTTCTGGAGGGGCTGAAGGTAATCGCGATAGAGCAGTATGGCGCAGGGCCCTTTGGCACCCAGCATCTGGCGGACCTGGGGGCGGAAGTCATCAAAATAGAAAATCGCAAAGAGGGCGGCGACATCAGTCGCCATGTTGGCCCCTATCTGCTCGGCGAGAACGACAGCCAGTTCTTTCAGTCCTTCAACCGCAACAAGAAGAGCGTGACATTGGATCTGAAAGCACCCGAAGGCCAGCAGATCCTTCATCGGCTGCTGCGGCACGCCGATGTACTATTCAATAATCTGCGCGGCGATCTGCCCGCCAAACTCGGGCTGGATTACGCGGGCGTGCAAGAGTCCAACGAACGTATCGTGTGCGTGCACTTGTCGGCTTATGGCCGACAGGGCGCGCGTGCCGCCTGGCCCGGCTACGATTATCTGATGCAGGCAGAAGCCGGCTACCTATCCGTAACGGGTGAACCCGACGGGCCTCCTACCCGCATGGGCCTGTCCATTATCGATCTGATGACGGGCACCACAGCGGCCATGGCGATGTTGGCGGGCGTACTCAGTGCGCGCAGCAAAGGCCATGGCCAGGATATAGACGTGTCGCTGTTCGACGTGGCGCTGCATAACCTCGCTTATGTGGCGACCTGGTATTTGAATGCGGGCAAGGTGCTTGGCCGCGAACAGGCGTCCAGTCATCCTTCACTGACTCCCAGCCAGCTTTATCGCACCCAGGACGGCTGGGTCTTCATTATGTGCAATAAGGAAAAATTCTGGCCCGTGTTATGTGACAAGATCGGCCGGCCGGAATGGGCGACCAGGGAAGAATACAAGGACTTTGCCGCCAGGCTGGCGCATAGGGCGCAACTGACAGAGCAGCTGGAGTCTGTGTTGAAAACCAGAACGACTGCCCAGTGGCTAAGCGTTTTTGCCGGCGAGGTCCCCGCCGCGCCGGTTTACGACATCCAACAAGCGCTGGACAGCGATTTCGTCAAGGAGCAGGAACGTATTCTGACCCTGGAATGCGAAGGCGGGCCGATACGCACGGTTGCGTCGCCGGTTCGCGCAGGACGCCATCCAGCCAGCAGGGCGCCAGGCATGGGTGAGCATAACCGGTCCGTACTTGAATCGGCAGGCTATGATGCTGCAGAAATCGAGCGCTTCATCGCGCGATCCATTGTTTGACCACATCATATCCATAGTCTTTACATGAAAAGTCCGATATCAAATATCGAACAGCCCAAGTATCTGCATATTGCCCAAACACTCTTCAATGAAATCCAGTCGGGGGTTTACCAGGTGGGCAGCTTGCTGCCCACCGAGCAGGAACTGTGCAAGCAGTTTGGCATAAGCCGTTTTACCGCGCGCGAGGCCTTGAAAAGGTTGGCGCATCTGGGCCTGGTGACGCGACGCGCCCGCGTAGGCACCACGGTGATCGCAAGCAACCCTCAAAGCCTGTATCAACAGAGCCTGGGAACCGTCAACGACATTTACCAGTATGCGAGCGAGACCTCACTGAAGATCGTTCACAAGGAGGCACTCGAAATCGATGCTGCCACGGCGAACTTGCTGGGGGCGACCGCCGGCGAGACCTGGCTGAACCTGCAGGGCTATCGTTACTTGCCCGGCAATACGGTGCCCATCGCCCATACAGAGATCTGGATCTGCCCCGCATTCCGTTCCGTCAAAGGGCTCAACGGTTCGCTGCATCGCGCCGTGCATGCCTACATTGAAGAACAGTTCGGCGAAAACATCACTACGGTGGAACAAACGATCGATGCGGTCAATCTGGATGATGAATCGGCGCACGCGCTATTGGCCGATCCGGGCGCGGCGGCGTTAAAGATCGTACGCCGCTATCTGAACCGCCGCGGCGACCTTATCCAATATGCCAGCAGCGTGCACGCAACCGGGCATTTTTCCTACCGATCGGTGTTCCACCGCGAATGGAGAATGGGCTAGGGCCTGAGGCCTTTTTAACCCCTGCCAATAAATGGCATCTTGGTGGCCATGACCGTCAGAAACTGCACGTTGGCTTCCAGCGGCAGGCCGGCCATGTAGACCACTGCCTGAGCAACATGTTCGGTATCCATCAGCGGTTCGGGCCGCACGGATCCATCGGCCTGCAGGACGCCCTTGCCCATGATGGCGGTCATTTCGCTGGCAGCATTGCCGATGTCGATCTGGCCGCAGGCAATGTCGTAGGGCCGCCCGTCCAGGGACGTTGCCTTGGTCAAGCCGGTAATCGCGTGCTTGGTGGCGGTATAGGACACGGCATGCGGACGCGGGGCATGGGCCGAAATGGAGCCGTTGTTGATGATGCGGCCGCCGCGCGGCTGCTGCTCTTTCATCAATCGGAAAGCGCCTTGCGTGCATAAAAACGCGCCTGTCAGATTGACATTGACGGCTGCCTGCCATTCTTGATAATCGAGGTCTTCCAGCGATACGCTGCGTGCGAATATGCCGGCGTTGTTGAAGAGCAAGTCCAGGCGGCCGAAATGTTGTTTGATCTGCGTAAACAATCGGGTCACGGCATCTGGGTCGCTGATGTCCGCCGGCACCGCCAGGGCCTGCGCGCCCAAGGCCTTGATGGCGTCGGCTACGTCGGCCAGCGGTTCGGGGCGGCGGCCGGCCAACACCAGTGAATAACCATTACGCGCCAGCGCCAATGCAATGCTTTTACCTATGCCGGATCCTGCGCCGGTGACGAGCGCCACTTTTTGTGTTGCCATTTTCCGTATCCCATGACCTTATAGATGAAGAGGGTGAGACACAGTATATACAGAAGGGTCCAAGCACTTTGCGTGTGCACGACCTGCCAAGCGGGCGTCCGTGCGTCGGCGATCAGGGTCGGGGCGTCTTCATGCGGCCCGACCATTCCTGGGCGATATCCCGTTTCAGTCGACGGTTTATCAGCGCCGTCAGCAACATGGCAAGCAGCGCCCCCAGTGCGGCCAGCGCCATGTCTTTCTGAGCGTCCCAGATATCCCCTTGCGAACCGAGATAATGCATGCCCAGATCGCCGCCAAAAATCTCGGCGGTCGCCCATTCGATCAGTTCGTATATGGCGGAAGTGCTAAGGGTGAAATCCAAAGGAAGGAAGTAAGCCCAGAAGCCGCGGACCTCGACGATGCGCAAGAAGAATTCGCGTATGGGGTAGGCCAGCAACAGCCCATAGCAGAAATGCACCAGCCTGTCGTAATGATTGCGCTCCCATCCGAATACGCTATTTAATGTATGGCCGGTCAGCGCGCGCCACCATGCATCGTACGGGACTTCTGAATAGGTATAGTGCGAGCCGATGGAATGCAGGGACAAAAACAGCAGTATCAACAACAGCGAGACATCGGAAAAACGAAACAAGCGCCTCACGCCCCATAGCAATCCGAACAGGGCCGCAACCAGCGCGTTCTCCAGTATCCATGCCGGCCGGTCACTGGGGTGGATGGCCAGGGCCAGCCATAAGGCGAAATAAGCGCAAACCGCAGCGAACAGAATGCGGCGGGTTGACAGCACATGATCGGGGGTAATGAGACGAGAGCTGGACATGTGCGCCTGTTTTAACGAAAAACCGCAAAAGAAACGAGTAAGGGTTGATACTTGTTGCAACGTCGGCGCGCATCGGCGAAGCGCCAGTTTCCGTGCAAGATCAGCTTAAGCGATAGGTTACGAAAGACGTACAAGCATTTCCTTTCTAGCAAGGCTTCCAGCCCCTGAGCGAAATTGATACCGGTGATACGTGCGCTTACAGGTCGGATGCGGGCCGGGTGGTATAAAAAATCGGGAGCAGGCGCTTTGCCTGGAACTTTAAAGGACTTTCCATGAACCGTAAGCTAACAGCAATAACAGGCGCCATTTTGTGCGCAGGGCTTGCCGCGTGTTCGGCCCCCCGAAACGCTCAGGAATTGTCGCAGAAAACGGTGCAATATGGCTGCGGGCCGGGCGCCAGCCAGCCCATGAGCGTGCAATACACTTTCCAGGGCAAGGAGGCACTCGCGGCAAAGATTATTTACCAGAATCAGGCGGTGGACTTGACGCGTTCAACTACTACTAACGCCGATGTACTGGGGAATACGTTCCGAGGTAACGGCTATACATGGACTACCGATAAATTTAACGAAGATACGGTAG
>JAEWEH010000139.1 GCA_023389535.1 Pseudomonadota bacterium | reverse complement strand
GTGGAGCGCTTCCGCGGCTTCGAATGCTTGCTCGATACCGAGCCGAAATTCACGGGGCAGGTGTCTTTCGTGCAGATCGCTCCGCCATCGCGCTCGGATGTTCACGGGTATAGCAACCTGCGGCGCTTGCTGGAGCAGACCGCTGGGCGCATCAACGGCCGCTGGACAGAGCTGTCCTGGACGCCGATACGCTACATGAACCGTTCCTTCGACCGGCCAACTTTGATGTCATTCTTCCGGGCGTCGCAGGTGGGGCTGGTAACCTCGCTGCGCGATGGCATGAACTTGGTCGCCAAGGAATATGTGGCGGCCCAACCGGAAGATGATCCCGGTGTGCTGGTCCTGTCGGAATTTGCGGGGGCGGCGCACGAGCTGGCGGAAGGGGCGCTGATCATCAATCCCCATGATACCGCTGGTATCGCAAAGGCTTTGCAGGGGGCGCTGGACATGGGCGTCGCCGAACGCAGGCAGCGCCACGAGGCAATGATGAGCGTACTGCAGAAGAACAGCTTGCAGGCATGGCGCGAGCGCTTCATCCAGGATCTGGAGCAGCCCACATAGCGCTGGCGGTGCTATACCGACGAGGCAAGTGGCTGCCGTCAGCCCGTCCGTTGCAAAAGTGCGCCGAGCCAGCTGGACAGCAGGGCTTGTTCGCCCAGCCGCAATGCTGCAGAGGTATCGCCCGACCCTATCTTGATGCTGCTGCCGCCCAGCGCGTTGGCTTGGAGAAACGCGGCCTCGTCGGTGGTGTCGTCGCCCACCATCAAAGGCCTTCTACCGCTAAATGGCGGTTCTTGCATAAGACGCCATAATGCATGCCCCTTGTTTACACCAGGCAATTTGGCTTCGACGACCATTTTGCCTGGCAGCAGCTCGAATTGCGGAAAGAGGCTGACCGCGGATTCCATGAGTCGCTTCACGGCGCCTTCTGCAGCGGGCGCCAGGCGGTAATGAACAGCCAGGCCGAAATCCTTGGATTCCAACAAAACCCCTGGTTCGTGCTGCAGCCCTTGAGCCACGTGGGCCGCCAAGGCCTGCACCAGCGGCGCGACGTTGCTTGCTGGATCGATGCGCCCGCCGACATGGCGAACAACTGCTCCGTGCTCGGCGCCCACGGGCAGCACCAGGGGATGGAGCAGCGTGTCCAGTGTGTCGAGAGGGCGGCCCGAAATGACGGCTAGCGCGCCGGCAGCGGCCCGCTGCAAATCCGTCAGTTGGCGAATAGTGGATTCCGGGACACGTGCCAAGTCCGGGCGTTCGGCAAGCGGCGCCAACGTGCCGTCCAGGTCGAAGAAGAACGCCCACAGGGCGGGGTCGGGAAGGAAGTGTTTGAGATCGAGGTTGCTAGCCATATCATCAGGCGGGGCGAGATGCCATGTGGCTTTTTAAGAAAAACTGGGAAGCCGCCCCGCGCGCCTTGTTGAACTTAAACCAGCTTCTTCGCAAAGAAATCCAGCGAACGCTTGCGGGCGAGTTCATAGGCTTCTTTGTCGTAGGAGGCGCGTTGGTCGCAGCCGAAGCCATGTCCTGCGCCTTCGTAGACATACGTCTCCACCTGCGGTTGAGCCTCCTTGATGGCCCCGACATCCTTCATGGGGATCGAGCCGTCCTGATCGCCGAAGTGCATCTGAACCGGCACCTTGGGCTTTTGCGAACGGGCCTCGGCGATGCCCCCGCCATACCAGCAGACCGCTGCCTTCAGGCCGTCGAGCTTGCAGGCGGCCTGCCAGGACAGCGTGCCGCCCCAGCAATAACCGATGATGCCGACGGGCTTGTCGCCAAGCGCCTGAATCGCGGCGTCGATGTCTGCCAGCGATTCTTCCAGTTTGATCTTGCTGCGCAAGGCCAGGCCCTGTTGAACGTCATCCTGCGTATAGCCCAGTTCTTTGCCGGGCTCGATGCGATCGAACAGTGCTGGCGCGATGACTTCGTAGCCGTCGGCGGCAAAACGATCGCAAACTTCGCGGATGTGCGAATTGACGCCGAAGATTTCTTGCAGCACCACCAGGGCGCATGGGGAGTCGGCGGAACCGGCGTGGTAGGCTGATATGGTTTTTCCGTCTTTGGTATTAAGGGTTTTGTTCATTTCGAGTCCTTGAAAAAATACAGACTAACCGCCACGGCAGCCTGTGCGTTCGGGCGGAGAGATTAGGATCATTCTTTCTGGCTGATTGGAAATGGATAACACAGGACGCGGCGATATGGCAAGAATCGTCGATGGAGCCAAGGCTTTACTTCAAAGGAGCCGGCATTTGTAGGCCGTATTTTTCAGCATAATGTGCCAGCCCCTCGATGATGCTGTCCGACAGCGCCACGCCCCGTTCCTTCGATTCGCGTATATGGGCTAACGCTCTTTCGCCGGGAAGGCGTACACGTTCGACCCCGGTGCGGGGAGGATTGTCCTTGCAGGCATTGCCCAGCCATGTCATTTGATGTTTGAAGCGGTCCTGTCCGCCAAACGCATTCGGGTCAATAGCCTGGATGAACACAGAAACGGACGTGCCGGAGGGCTGTTCGGCCCGGCCGAATCCGGACAGTGTGGAGAGGGCTTCAACCAACAAGGCCCAGCTATAGCCTTTATGCCCATGGTCCAGCCCACCGACAGGGAGCAAGGTGCCGCCTTGAGAGAGGGCTGTTTCCGGATCGTTGCTGGCATTGCCGGCAGTATCCATCAGCCAAGGATAGGGAAATTTCTTCCCCGCCTTGGCGAGCTGTTTTGTAAGGTTGATCGTTGTGATGGACGAGCTGACATCCAGAAGAATCGGGTCGCCATCCGTGGGTATGCCGACGGCCATGGGGTTGGGAGTGAATACCGCACGGGTGCCGCCATAGGGAGCTACGCCTGCTAGCGACGGCATGGAGCTCGCGATCAGAAGCATATAGCCCCGATCGGTCGCACGCTTCAAATAGGCAGCCAGTGCGCCTATGTGATGACTGTCCGAAATGGCCACGGTGACTGTACCGTAGGTCTGTACGCGATCCAGTGCCAGATCCACGGCCTTAGCGGTAAGCCAGGGGCCGGGAAGACGCTTACCCTGCCATGTTATACAAGCGCCGCGGTCGCTGATGACATCGGGTTCGCCGTGGCAGGTCAAAGCGCCGGATTCAGCGGCACCCAGATATGCCGGCAACAGCGCCAATCCGTGCGTGACATGCCCCATCATGTCGGCTTCCAATAGTATAGAAGCGACCGCTTGGGCCTTTTCTTGCTCCAGGCCCGCTCGAAGGAAAAGGGTCTGAGCGAGCTTTCCCATGCCGCCCGGTTCGTATCGCTTGTTTATTGTGCTGTCTTTCATGAAGAGCTCCTCCTGTATGCTGGCCGGTCGGACCTTGCCTAAACCAAACGCAGCTGTACTCCCGTTTCTTGCAAACCATATTCGGCGCATTGGGCGGCTGTCGCATCGGTAATCATCATATCCAGATCTCGCAGGCCGCATATGTGCGCGAACGACCTGCGTCCGAATTTCGATTGATCGGCGAGTAGCACCACGCGCTTTGCAGTAGAGATCATGTGTCGTTTTATATCGGCGATTTCCATGGAACTTTCGCTCAGCCCCGTTTCTGACACAGCGTGTGCACCAAGGAACAGCAAGTCAACATGGATTCCGCGCAGCAATGATTCGCATACGGGACCATACATAGTGTTGGTGTTGGACCGCAGTATCCCGCCGCTGACGATGACGCTTCCGGCCGCCGACGTATTCAACACCTGAGCAATTGCCAGGTCGTTTGTGATGGCAGTGATCGACAGCCCACGCTTTATGGCGGCGCGGGCAGCTGCCATGACGGTCGAGCTGCTGTCAAAAATAACGCTCTGGCCATCCAGCATCAGCTTGGCAGCGGCATCCCCTATTCGTTGTTTCGCCTGCGTATTGAGGTGTTCGGCCACTTGCGACGGCGGCTCATAGATTGACGACTCAGGCCGGGCGCTGACTGCGCCGCCGTGGATGCGGCGCACATTGCCGCTATGCGAGCTCAAAGCCAGCAGATCCCGGCGGATGGTGGATTCCGAAGCGCCGGTCAGATCAACCAACGTCGCCAATGAGGCGCTGCCGCTGCCGCGCAGGTGCTCCAGAATAATTGCGTGCCTTTGCGGCGCGAGCATGGAACGTTTATTCGCTTTCATCTTTCATGTAAGGCATGAATAAAATAAGTCGGATAAGCCCGGGTCGCGCCATTCTGTGCTGCGTTCAGCTGCCTTTCTGCGGCGCGAGCGCCACGGCCTGGCGTAACGCTTCGATCAGGCTGCGTTCGTCAGCCAGCCCTTTCCCGGCGATATCGAAGGCGGTGCCATGGTCGACAGATGTCCTGATGACCGGCAGGCCGATCGTCACATTGACACCGGCTTCCAGCCCCATGACTTTGACCGGCCCGTGCCCTTGATCATGATACATCGCGACAACGCCATCGAAGTCCCCTCTTGCCGCGCGAAAGAAGAGCGTGTCGGCGGGTAGTGGGCCCTGTACATTTATGCCCTTGGCCTGGGTCTCTTCGATCGCCGGAATGATTTTCGTTTTTTCTTCACCGCGGCCAAAGAGCCCGTTTTCGCCAGCATGCGGATTAATACCGCAGACCCCGATGCGTGGGGACGCGATGCCGGAGCGTTCGAGTGTTTCGTGAATTCGGGAAATGGTGCGGGCGACCAGGTTTGGCTCGATGCGCTCTATGGCGTCAAGCAGGCCGATGTGCGTAGTTACGTGGATGACCTTGAGCTGCGGCGAGGACAGCATCATGGAAACTTCAGGCGTGCCCGTCAATTTAGCCAACAGTTCGGTATGGCCAGGGTAAATATGGCCGCCCGCGTGTAGCGCCTCTTTGTTCAAGGGTGCGGTACAGATCGCATCCACTTCACCCGCCATGGCCAGCTGTACCGCGCGTTCGATAAATTGATAGGCGGCGTCTCCGCATAAAGCGGATAACTGGCCGAATGGCGTGTCGGCTGGGATCAGGCCCAGGTCGATACAGTCGATGGAGCCGGGTTCGTACTTGGCCTGATCCGGATTTTTTATTCGGTTGATCGTTATTCGTTCGCCCAGGATTGCCGCCGCTTGTTGCAGTCTGCCCGCATCACCCACCACTACTG
>JAEWEH010000134.1 GCA_023389535.1 Pseudomonadota bacterium | reverse complement strand
TGCTGATAGGCGGCACCAACTCCGCCACCTCGCTCGCCATGGCGGCGGTGGCCGAGGAAAAGAAAAAGCCCTTTATTGCGGTCGGCGCCGGCTCGTCCAACCTGACCAACTCGCAGTGCTCGCCCTATACCATCCACTACGCATACGACACCGTCGCCCTGGCGCGCGGCACGGGCAGCGCCGTGGTGAAGGATGGGGGCAAGTCCTGGTTCTTCCTGACGGCCGATTATGCCTTCGGCCATTCGCTGGAACGTGACACAGCCAAAGTGGTGAAAGACGCAGGCGGCGAAGTCGTGGGCGCTGTTCGGGTGCCGCTGGCGACTTCCGACTTTTCGTCCTTCCTGCTGCAGGCGCAATCCTCCGGCGCCAAAGTACTGGGCCTGGCCAACGCCGGCGGCGACTTCATCAACTCGGTCAAGGCGGCCAAAGAATTCGGCATCACGCAAACCATGCGCTTGGTCGGCCTGCTGGTGTTCATCAACGACGTGCACGCGCTGGGCCTGGATGCCACGCAAGGCCTGTCCCTGACCTCGGCCTGGTATTGGGACCAGGACGATGCTTCACGCAAATGGGCTGAACGTTTCTTCGAGCAGCACAAACGCATGCCCTCCTTCCTGCAGGCGGGCGATTACTCGGCAGCGGACTTCTACCTGAAGGCCGTCAAGGCCACCGGCACTGACGACGCCGACACTGTCATGAAGTGGATGAAGTCCAACAAGGTCGATAACTTCTTCGCCCCTGGCGCCCAGGTCCGCGAGGACGGCCGACTGCTCAACAACCTGTACCTCATGCAGGTCAAGAAGCCTTCCGAATCCAAACGTCCGTGGGACTACTACAAGGTGGTCACCAAGCTGCCCGGCGAAGAGGTCTACACCTCGGTGTCCGAGTCCACGTGCAAGCTCATCAAGAAATAACATCCCACTAAAGGCTCCCGCGTGATCCGCGCGGAGCCTTCTGTTTCATATCGGGGCCGCAACGAGCTTCGCAACGGACTTTTTATATCGTTATGACCGCACTATTTGGCATACCCATACAGGCCCTGCTCGGGCAATTGCTGCTTGGCCTGGTGAACGGCTCGTTCTATGCAGTACTGTCGCTTGGGCTGGCCGTCATATTCGGATTGCTGAACATCATCAATTTCGCGCACGGCGCACTCTACATGCTGGGCGCATTCATCGCCTGGATGGGGCTGCAGTACCTGGGCCTGAATTATTGGATCATGCTGCTGCTCGCGCCCTTGTGCGTCGGCATTTTTGGCATCATCATCGAGCGCCTGCTGATCCGGCATCTCTATAAGCTGGACCATCTCTATGGGCTGCTGCTCACCTTCGGCATAACGCTGCTTATCGAAGGTGTGTTCCGCAGCGCATACGGCGTATCGGGCCAGCCCTATGCCACGCCGGCGGCGCTGCAAGGCGGCGTGAACCTGGGCTTCATGTATCTGCCGATCTACCGTGGCTGGGTCGTCGTCGCTTCCATCGTCGTCTGCCTGATCACCTGGTTCATCATCGAAAAGACCCGGTTGGGCGCACTCTTGCGCGCCGGCACGGAGAACCCCAAACTCGTCGAAGCCTTCGGCGTCAACGTGCCGCTGATGGTCACCCTGACATACGGCTTCGGCGTCGCCCTGGCGGCCTTTGCCGGCGTGCTGGCCGCACCCATCATGCAAGTGTCGCCCCTTATGGGTTCCAACCTGATCATTGTCGTCTTCGCCGTGGTGGTGATCGGCGGCATGGGCTCCATCATGGGCTCCATCATCACTGGCCTCGGGCTGGGGGTCATAGAAGGCCTGACCAAAGTCTTTTGGCCAGAAGCCTCGAACACCGTGGTCTTCATCATCATGGTCATCGTTCTGCTGCTGCGCCCCGCCGGCCTTTTCGGAAAAGAAAAATGAATCGTCAATTCATAGGGTATCTTCTCTTTGCGATTTTCCTCGCCCTATTGCCGGCCATAGGCGCCTATCCCATCTTTGTCATGAAGGTGCTGTGCTATGCGCTATTTGCCTGCGCCTTCAATCTGCTGCTGGGTTATACGGGCCTGCTGTCTTTCGGGCACGCGGCCTTCCTGGGCGGCGCCGCTTATGCCACCGGGCATTCCCTGGTGGTATGGGGTTTTTCGACGCTCGGCGGCTTGTTGTTCGGCACCGCCGTGGCCGCCCTGATGGGTCTGGTCATGGGCGGGCTGGCCATACGCCGCAGCGGCATCTATTTCGCCATGATCACGCTCGCCATGGCGCAGATGGTTTTCTTTTTCTTCCTGCAAGCGCCATTTACGCATGGCGAGGATGGCCTGCAAGGCATACCGCGCGGCAGCATATTCGGCCTGGACCTCAGCCAGGACATCAACCTGTATTACGTCGTACTGGCCATTTTCATTGTGGGCTATTTCATCTGCTGGCGCACCATTAATTCGCCTTTCGGGCAAGTCCTCAAAGCCATACGCGAGAACGAACCGCGCGCCATCTCGCTGGGCTATAACGTCGACAACTTCAAGCTGCTGGCTTTCGTACTGTCGGCGGCCCTGGCGGGCCTGGCTGGCGCAACCAAGTCGCTGGTCTTCGTCTCGGCCACGCTGTCCGATGCCACGTGGCAGATGTCGGGCATGGTGATACTGATGACGCTCATCGGGGGTCTGGGTACGTTCACCGGCCCGGTCCTGGGGGCGTTCATCATTGTCATGCTGGAAAACAAGGTCGGTGAATTCGGGCGTACCTTAAGCCAGGCGACCGGCGTTCAATGGTTCCAGATACTGGGCGAATCGGTCACTATCGTCATCGGCCTGATCTTCATCATTTGCGTCATGGCGTTCAGGCGCGGCATCGTCGGCGAAATCGGCCATCGCCTGCAGCGCAAGGCCTAGCCGCCACCCAGGCGGCCTGCCCGAAGCCCGGCATAGCGTTCCGGGCTGCGGGCTTTACCACACCGGCTTGCGTTTTTCGACAAATGCCGCGATGCCTTCTTTGGCCGACTTCGTCGCAGCCACGTTGCAGAAACTATCGGCAGCAGCCGAGACCGCCTGGCGATACCCATGATCGTTTGCCTGCATGAAGGCCGCGCGCCCAAAGCGTACTACCTCCGGGGATTTGCCGCAGATCGCCTGTGCAAGCGTACGCGCGCCCTCGAGCTCCCGGCCGTCGTCTGTCAGGCGGCAGACCAGGCCCAAATCGTATGCTTCCTGCGCATCGAACGAGCGTCCTGTAAACAGCAGTTCAAACGCGCGATGCCGGCCGATGACACGGGGCAAATGGGTAAAGTGTATCGACGGCAGCACCCCCGCATCGATTTCCGGGTAGCCGAAAGTTGCGGCGCGCGAGGCGACGATCATGTCGCACGAGATGGCGATCGTCATGCCGCCGCCTCGCGCCGTTCCACCAACCGCGGCAATGGTCGGCTTGCCCATGTTGAACTGGACCTCCGTCATCCGGACATACAGGCGGTCCAGCAATGCGCGCACTTTGCCCGTTTCGCCAGTATGGATCGCCATTAAGTTCAGCCCGGCGCTGAAACGGCCCGGCACCCTGCTTCCCACGATGACGGCGCGGACGTCCGGATCTCGCGCGGCCTGCTCCAGGGCGGCCAGATAATCGTCCAGCATGGTTTCGGACAAAGCATTGACCGGCGGATGATCAAAGAGAATTTCCGCTACGTGATGGTTCACGTCATAATTGATTGCCGACATGGGCGAACTCCGAGGTTGAACTGATTGAATTGCAATGCGGGGGCGGCCCTGCCCGTCGCGGCCGCTATGCCTCGCCAGGGCGCGCGATAACGCCCTGTTTGCAAAGCGTACGGATCTGCTCTGGACTGTATCCCGCCTCACGCAGTACTTCCTCACTATGCTGTCCATGCAAGGGCGGAGGCCTGGAGGCTGAGCGGTCCTGCTTCTGAAAGCGCACGGGGTGTCCGATATTCTTCATCGTGCCCAGAACGGGGTGTTCCGATTCGACGATCAACCCTCGCGCCGCGACCTGCGGATGGTCCAGCGCCTGCCCCAGTGTATGAATCGCCGAACAAGGGACTCCGACCGCACTCAGGCAAGCGAGCCAATCCGATACTGTCCGTGTTTCCATGACCGCTTGCACCAAGGCCTGGGTCTTTTCCAGGTTGGCCATGCGCAGCGCGTTGGTTGCGAAATCGGGGTGGTCGACATAAGCATCCAAACCCGCCGCTGCGCAGAAGCGGCGCCACTGAGCGTCATTACCCGCCCCCAGCATGATGGCGCCATCGGCGGCCTGAAATGCCTGATAAGGAGACATCGACGGGTGGGCCGTCCCCATGGGCTTGGGGTTCTGTCCCGTCTGCCAGTAGCTTTGCGCCATGTAGCTCATGAAGCCCAAGGCCGTATCGAGCAAAGAGATCTCGAGATAAACCCCATGCCCAGTCCGATTGCGTTCCAGCACGGCGGCCAGAACGCCGCTCAGGCCGTGCATGGCGGTACCGATGTCGACCGGCGAAAAACTGGCGCGCGCATAGTCGCCCTCTTTGCTGCCCATGGTGCTGATCATCCCGCTGAAAGCCTGCAGCATGACGTCGTACCCGGGCTCTTTGCCCATGGGGCCGTTCCTGCCATAACCCGAAATCTCGGCATAGATCAGTTGCGGGTTCAAGGCCGACAAGGTGTCGAAATCGACGCCCAATCTCTCAGCCGTCCCCCCGCCAAAGCCTTGCAGCACCACATCCGCCTGCTCGACCAGCCGGTGCACGATGTTTCGTCCTTCATCGGACTTCAGATCCACAGCCAGGCTGCGCTTATTGTGATTGACGGCCATGAAAACCGCCGATTGACCCTGGACCTGGGGCAGCCAGCCCCGGGTATCGTCGCCCGTTCCCGTGGTTTCGATTTTGATGACATCCGCCCCATACTCACCAAG
>JAEWEH010000311.1 GCA_023389535.1 Pseudomonadota bacterium | reverse complement strand
CGCTATTGGTGGCGAAGCGCGGATCTTCCGCCAGTTCCGGGCGCTGACAGAACGCGCAAAACCGCGCAAACTGCGTGTCGTTGCCGATGGCGAGAATGAAATAACCGTCCGCGGCCTGGAAAACTTCGTAAGGGGCCAAGTTCGGGTGGGCATTGCCGGTACGTTCGGGGTTGCGCCCGGATACCAGGAAATTCGCCGCCTGGTTCGCATTCATGGCAACCGCCACATCCAGCAGGGCCAGGTCGAGATAGGCCCCTGCGCCGCTGCGTTCGCGCTGGAACAGGGCGGCGAGTATGGCCGAGGTCGCATACATGCCGGTCGTGATATCGACCACCGCCACACCCGCGCGCAACGGCCCTGCGCCCGCTTCGCCATCGGCGCGGCCTGTATAGCTCATCAGCCCGCCCAGCCCCTGGAAAATGTAGTCATAGCCGGGACGCTGCGCTTTGGGTCCGGTTTGTCCATAGCCGGTAATGGATGCATAGACCAGCCGCGGGTTGATGACCTTCAGGCTTTCGTAGTCCAGGCCATACCGCTTCAGCGTACCGACGCGATAGTTCTCGACCAGGACATCCGCATCTCGCACCATGGCCAGCAGTCGCGCGCGGTCGGCTTCCACCTTGAAGTCCAGGCAGACAGACTTCTTGTTCCTGTTGCAGCAAATAAAGTACGCCGACATTGCCGAGCCGTCTTCGGCCTGCAGGTACGGCGGCCCCCAGCCTCGGGTGTCATCGCCGCTTTCAGGCCGTTCCACTTTGATGACTTCGGCGCCCAGATCCGCCAAATTCTGCGTGCACCAGGGCCCCGCCAAAATCCGTGACAAATCCAGAACGCGCACACCGTTCAACGCATTAGCGACCATAGCAAACCCTCTTGGTAAACCCCGGGCAGTCTACGGCAGCATGCGCCGAACAATCCAGTTCAAATTCACGAACGCGCCGTTCGACGTGGGCTTAAGGCAAGGCCTCGCCAGCCTGTTCGCACTGACGGCGCCTTAATGCTTGGCGGAATTCTGCTGATCGGCAAGGTAGCTGATCATCCTGATCGCTACCGCCGAAGTCTGCTGCATGTGCTCTACGCAGGCCAACCATGCTTCGGCTTCATCGTTGGCCCGTATGGCGTCGCCGATGCGCGACATTTCCCGCAGCGTGTTGCTGATGCGGCCCGGGCTGAGTATGGACGTCGCGCGCAAGCGCGCTATCTTGGCGTGCAGGACCTCCAGGCTTTGCTTGAGCACCCGGTTGTAGCAACCATCCAGAAGCGCTGCATAAAAACCTTCTATCGCCCCCAGTTGCCCGGCCACATCGCCGTCCCGCACTGCTTCTGCCAGGGCTTGCAAGGACCGATCCAGATTTTCTCGCTGCTCCACCGTCGCCAGGTTGATGAAGTTTTTTGCCGCCAGGCCCTCCAGCACCGAACGCACCTGATAGATATCGGCGGCCTCCTGGGCATCCAAGGTCGCCACCCTGACGCCGCGATTCGGTTCATTCACCACATAACCTTCGCGTGCAAGCACTTGCAGCGCCTCTCTGACTGAAGAACGGCTCGAGCCGGTCAGTTCACACAGCACTTTTTCCGTGAGCCGGGAACCCGGCGGCAGCTTGCCCGCCGTGATTTCTTCCTTGACCTTCTTGGCAATCGCGAAACGTTTGGATGTCATCGACTCGGTATGAATGGATAGATGAAATAAGGACCCGATGATAGCGCCTTGCAGGGCCGACGAAAAACAGCAAGTCGGAGACATTCGCGGCCGCAGTGATGGCGAGTCCCTGCCGCCTGTCCTAGTTTACATACAACCTGAATTTATTGTCTGACAATTTGTGATATATTGACTATCAATATGATGATGTCGGGTAGAGACTGAACCGACCCATCGCTGCCGGAAGGTTGCGCAGCGGCCGTTATCCGCACACCCAAGTACGAGAGAACCATGTAATGAGCAAATGGAACGACCCCAAGTATCAAGTCTTGTCGAATGCTGAAATCTCCGACGCCCTGGACTTTCTCGGCCTGCCCGGAAGTGCTCCGGGCCTGTCCTGCGTCACCGGATCACATCGCATCTTTGGCGCAGCTTTTACCGTGCGGTTCGCCCCCGTGGACCCGCAAGCCGTGGGCACCGTAGGCGACTTCATCGACGATGTGGAGGCCGGCCAAGTCATCGTGCTCGATAACGGCGGCCGCAGCGATTGCACGGTGTGGGGCGGAATCCTTAGCCAGATTGCCCAGGCCCGCAATATTGCCGGCACCGTCATCAATGGCGTGTGCCGGGACTCGGCGGAAGCCGTGCAATGCGACTATCCCATTTTCAGCCGCGGCGTATTCATGCGCACAGGCAAAGATCGAGTACAAGTCGAAGCCGTAGGTGGCAGCGTTTCACTGGGTGAAGTCCGCGTCAACGCCGGCGATCTCGTGGTCGGAGATCGCGACGGCATTGTCGTCATACCCGCCGCAAGAGCGGAAGAGGTCCTGGAACGCGCCCTGAAAACACACCTGGCCGAAAAGGAAATCGTACAGGCCGTGCGCCAGGGCGCAACCTTGAAAGAAGCGCGCGAAAAACTGGGCTATCACCTGTTGCAACGCAGCGGCCACGTCATCGAGGCGGACCAGGCCTGAGCCTTATCCCTATCAATACTGAGGAGAATTCAATGTCATTGAAAAAGCACGCCCACCTTGCCACCAAACTGGCAAGCGCCCTGCTGCTGGGCGGTCTTGCCCTGGCAGGCGGCCCGGCCGCCGCACAGAAGCTGGAATGCCCGCACGTGGTGATCGTATCGCCCTATCCGCCTGGCGGCACCACCGACATCCTTGCCCGGCTGTTGGCTCCCGAAATGCAGAAGGAATTGGGCACGACCGTCATCGTGGACAACAAGCCCGGCGCCAGCAGCAATATAGGCACTGAATTCGTAGGCCGCGCCAAGGCCGACGGATGCACGCTATTGCTGGGCAATAACACAGGCGTGGTGATCAACCGCAATCTGTACAAGTTGCGCCTGGACCCCGTCGAAAGCCTGGCGCCGGTGGGCGAAGTCGCCGCCGTCCCGCTGGTACTGTATGTAAACCCGACGAAAATGGACGTCACGACGCCCGCGCAGCTTATCGATACATTGAAGCGGAATCCCGATAAATACAGCTTTGCTTCGGGTGGTAGCGGCAGTCCGCAACATTTGGCGGGCGAACTGATCAAGCAAAGCAAATCGGTCGATATGCTGCATGTGCCTTACCGCGGCCAGGGCCCGGCGCTGTCGGACGTCATCGCCGGCCACGTGCCCATCGCCTTCGAAACCACCACGGTACTCGTGCCCCATGTGAAATCCGGTGCGGTCCGCCCGCTTGCCACCACCAGCGCCAAGCGCATCGCGGCCTTGCCCGATGTGCCGACCATGGACGAGTCCGGCTTTCCTGGCTTTGTCATCGAGAACTGGTATGGCGTGTTCGCACCTGCCGGCACGCCGCAGCCCATTGTCGAAACGCTGAACAAGGCGGTCAATGTGGCCCTCAAGGCACCCAACGTCGTCCAGGCGCTGGACAAAATGGGCTCGTCGGACGTCGCCGGCACGGCGGAAGCGTTCTCGGCCTTCATTGCAAAAGAGGCGCCTGTCTGGAAGGAAGTCGTCGAGAAATCAGGCGCTAAAATAGACTGACGGCGCGCTGCAGCGCCGCTTTTCATGGAGTTTTTTTATGGATGCTTTGGCCAAGTTGTTCGAGGGCGTGCCCTCTTCCATCATCAGCGATATCATGCGCCGGATAGTGGGTGCGCGCACCCTGGTGCCGCGCCACGCCCGCGGCGGCCTGGTCGGCACGGCCTACACCGTCAAGGTCAGGTCCGGCGACAACCTGTACATACATGACGCCCTGCGCAAGATCCAGCCGGGCCAAGTGCTGGTGGTGGACGGCGAAGGCCATACTGATCGGGCGCTGGTCGGCGAAATCATGATGAGCGCCGCTCGCATGCGCGGTGTCGCCGGCTTCGTCATCTACGGTTCCATCCGTGACTCGGACGCCTTTGCCGCGCAAAACTTTCCTTGCTACTCCAAGGGCATCACCCATCAAGGGCCACTGAAAAATGGCCCCGGGGAATTGAATGTGCCTGTCGCCATCGACGGTTGCGTCGTCAATCCCGGCGATATCGTGGTGGGCGACCCCGACGGGGTGGTGTTCATTCCCCGCGCTCAGGCAGAAGAAGTCGCGGCAGCCAGCCGCAAGAAAATGGCGGCCGAAGCCGCGGTACTGGCCGGCATCGCCAAGGGCGAATATGACGACGCCTGGATCGATGGCGCCCTGAAGGCGCAACTGGTATAGCAATAGCCTGATCAGGGCGCAACAGCAGCCCTGTTGTTTTGAACGCGGCCCGTGTGCAGGCATCCCTGCGCACGGGCCGTGTCGCATTGAGCCGGAAGCTTTGTGGCTTCGGTACAACGTTTTTCCCGGCTCACCTGACTTTTCAATCAGTTTCCTTACGAAATACTGAATATGTTAATGCGAATGGCTATCATTTGTCATTCTATTAACCCGACTTTGATCAGCCGCACGCCATCGCCATCCGAACCGGCGTGGCGACAAAGACCACCGCATACCAACTGGTGCATGGCGCCCCGTCGG
>JAEWEH010000238.1 GCA_023389535.1 Pseudomonadota bacterium | reverse complement strand
CCCAAGAACCCCAGGGCCCCGCGCCGGTCCAGGAATCCTCTACGTCCGGCTCAACCATGGCGCCCGACACCTCCGGTTCAGGCGTTGAAACCCTACCCGTGAAATGAAAAAAGCACTCATCGGCATTGTCGCCGTCCTGGCTTTGGCCGGGATAGGAATCTGGCAGTTTTCGGCAAGCGCCCAATCCGCCCCCAACGTGACCTTTACGTCTCTGACCGGCGAAAAGATCACCACGCAAGAATTGCGCGGCAAAGTCGTGCTCGTCAAATTCTGGGCCACCAGTTGCGTTACCTGCATCGCGCAGATGCCCGACACCATCCAGAACTACAATGATCTGAAGGCCAAGGGCTTCGACACGATCGCGGTGGCCATGCAGTACGACCCGCCCAATTACGTCAAGAACTACGCTGAAACCCGCAAGCTGCCCTTTACCGTCGCCATCGACGCACAAGGTGAAATCGCCAAAGCCTTCGGCGACGTGCAGCTTACGCCCACCGCCTTCCTGATCGACAAGGAAGGGCACATTATCAAGCGCTATCTCGGCAACTACGACAAAGCCTCTTTCCTCAGCACCGTCAACAAGGCACTGGCCAGTTAATCCATGACCACTACCACGGACACCCAATCCTATTCCTCGACCGTCAAAGCGGATGTCCTGTCCGAAGCGCTGCCTTACATCAGGCGCTTTCATGGCAAGACCGTCGTCATCAAGTACGGCGGCAACGCCATGACCGAAGAGGACTTGCAACGCAGCTTCGCCCACGACGTGGTGCTGCTCAAGCTGGTGGGGCTCAATCCCGTGGTCGTGCACGGGGGCGGCCCGCAGATCAATGCCGCACTCAAGCGCATAGGCAAGGAAGGCACTTTTGTGCAGGGCATGCGCGTCACGGACGCCGAGACCATGGAAGTGGTCGAATGGGTGCTGGGCGGCCAGGTCCAGCAGGACATCGTCATGATGATCAACGAGGCCGGCGGCAAGGCCGTGGGCCTGACGGGCAAGGACGGGCAACTGATCCAGGCC
Organism: Pseudomonadota bacterium; assembly: GCA_023389535.1. Lineage (GTDB taxonomy): Bacteria > Pseudomonadota > Gammaproteobacteria > Burkholderiales > Burkholderiaceae_B > UBA6240. Next base: position 4,133 of record JAEWEH010000238.1, on the reverse strand, counting down.
AAGAAAAAAATGCTGGCCGACAAGGAAAAACCCGGCGAGTGGCTGGATATCGGTTATGTCGGGGATATCACCCGCATCGAGCCCGCCGTGGTCAAGGCCCTGCAGGACGATCAATTCATCCCCGTCATCTCGTCCATAGGCTATGGTGAAGACGGCCGCGCCTACAACATCAATGCGGATGTGGTCGCGGGCAAGATGGCCGAAGTGCTGGGCGCTGAAAAGCTGGTCATGCTGACCAACACACCGGGCGTACTGGACAAGAACGGCGACCTGCTGCGCAGCCTGTCCGCGCAGACCATACATGAACTCTTCGAAGACGGCACGATCTCCGGCGGCATGCTGCCCAAGATTGCTTCCGCCCTGGACGCGGCCCTGAACGGCGTGACGTCGGTGCACGTCGTGGACGGTCGCGTGCCCCATTGCCTGCTGCTCGAGATCCTGACGGATCGTGGCGTGGGCACCATGATCAGCTCGCACTAGGCCGTTCAGGCTTTCAACGCCGGCGGGACGCGGCAGTGCGGCCACTGCGCAAGACTATGGCGCTGCAGGGCCCGCGGCGTTCCTGCAGCCTGGGCCGGGACGAACAAACGGTATGGCTGTTCGACCTGGACAACACCCTGCATGATTGCTCCAAAGGCATTTTCAAGGCCATAGACGGCGCCATGGCCCGCGCCGTGGCCACCGCACTCGAGCTCGATGCGCAAGCCGCCGATGAATTGCGCACACGCTATTGGCGACGCTATGGCGCGACCGTCATAGGCATGGTCCGCCATCACGGGGTCAAGGCGGAAGAATTTCTCAGGTCGAGCCACAACTTCGACGTCCCGCCACTCGTGCATGCGGAAACCGGCCTGAACCATAAGCTGCAGCAGTTAAGGGGCCGCAAGATATTGCTGACCAATGCCCCGCTGGATTATGCGCGCACGGTGCTCAAGACCTTGGGCATACTGCATCATTTCGAATGCCTGTGGGCCATAGACCATATGAATTTGCAAGGCCGTTTGCGTCCCAAGCCGTCCGCCGCACTGATGCGGCAGATACTGGCGCGCCTGGGCGTACCCGCAGGACGCGTCGTACTGGTCGAAGACACACTGCGCAATCTGAAGGGCGCGCGGCGCGCGGGGATGCGCACCGTGCATGTCTTCCACCCGGGCACGCCTTTTTCCGGCCTGCATAGCGGCCGCTGCCAGTATGTCGATTTAAGGGTGAATGCGATCAGCCAGTTGCTTGTAGGCCGCCACCGCCTGCGCACACCGGGCAGGTCGGGTCGCGCCTGAAGCGTATGGTCTGCCACTGCATGGACAGCGCCTCCAGGCACAACATTCGGCCAACCAGGGTTTCGCCCATGCCGGCCAGCAGCTTGATGGCCTCGGCGGCCTGAACACTGCCTACAATCCCCACCAAGGGCCCCAGCACACCCGTGGTGGCGCAGCGCAATTCCTCTGCCGCGTCGGCTTCCGGAAACAAACAGTGGTAGCATGGTGCGTCGTCCTGGCGCAGGTCAAACACACTGATCTGGCCTGCGAAGCGAATGGCCGCACCCGATACCAGCGGCTTGCGGTGCTTGACGCAAGCCCGATTGACGGCGTGGCGGGTGGCGAAGTTGTCGCAACAGTCCAGGACCAGGTCAGCCGCCCGGACTTGCTCGTCCAGCGAGTGCCCGGCCAGCCGGGCCAACAGCGCATCGACCCGGATTTCAGGATTGATCTGCCCCACCGCCAGCCTGCCCGATTCAGCCTTGCTCCAGCCCACCCGATCGGTGGTGTGCAGTATCTGGCGCTGCAGGTTACCGAGTTCGACTTCGTCGTCGTCGGCCAGCACCAGGTGGCCGACACCCGCAGCCCCCAGGTACAGCGCGGCTGGCGAACCGAGCCCGCCCGCGCCCACGATGAGCACCCGTGCCGCAAGCAGGCGTTCCTGGCCCTCTATGCCGAATTCATCCAGCAAGATATGGCGGCCATAACGCATTAACTGCTGATCATTCATTGCTGTACCGGGACGACACCTTCCGGGGTGATGCGGAAACGCTGGATTGCAGGCTCAGCGGGATTCACTGGACTTTTTTTTTCCGTGGCGGGCGCTTTCCCGCTATCCGGCTTGCCCTTCGGCTGTGCGTCTTTCTTTGCCGGAGTCGCCGCGCCGGACGCTGCAGCGCCTGCCGCCGCGGCCTTGTCGGATTTGGCTACCGGTACGCTAGCCGCGAGGCTGGGGTCGCTTTTCTTGACGGGCCGCCCTTCGAGGAAGTTGATGGCTTGCTGCAGCTGATAGTCGTCCGCGCCTCCGAACTCGAACATCTTGGGTTCGGTTTCCGAGTCGGCCGGCTGCAGCTTGTTGCTGTCTTCTTCAGGCTGGACGCCGTTCAGCAGATGGCGCTGCAGGTCGATTTCGCGGGGCAGGCGGAACAGATTGCCTTGCGCGGTATCGTCCACGGTAATGTCGGGATCGACCCCGGTAACCTGGATGGATCGGCCCAGCGGCGTGTAATAGCGTGCGGTGGTCAGCTTGATGCCAGTGTCTTCGGACAACGGCAACACGCTTTGCACCGAGCCCTTGCCAAAACTGCGATTGCCCAGGACCTTGGCGCGCTTGTGGTCCTGCAGGGCGCCGGCCACGATCTCCGAAGCCGACGCCGAACCGACGTTGATCAACACGACCATGGGCACCGTCTTGGCCCAGTCCGATACCTTGGGCGCGAGGGGACTATTGCCGCCATCCAGCTGGTTACGCATGAAGTCCACGGGTTTGGCGAAATATTCACGGTTGGACGAAGGAATACGGCCCTTGGTGGACACCACCAGCACATCGGGCTTCAAGAAGGCCGACGAAACGCCGATAGCGCTGTCCAGCAGCCCGCCCGGGTCATTGCGCAAGTCCAGGATCAGCGCCTTGGGCGATTGCTTGGCGTTAAGGCCGGCCAACTGCTTGGCAAGGTCTTCCACCGTGCGTTCCTGGAACTGGGCGATGCGCACATAGGCAATGTTGTCGTCCAGCATCTTGCTGCGCACGCTGCGCACCTTGATGAGGTCGCGCACGATGTGAATCACCAGCGGCTTGTCGCGTCCTTCCCGCTTGATGGTCAGGTCGATCGGCGTCTTGGGTTCGCCGCGCATCAATTTGATGGCGTCGCCAAGCTGCATGCCCTTGGTGGGCTTGCCGTCGATATGGGTGATGATGTCGCCCGCCAGGATGCCGGCGCGCGCGGCCGGAGTGTCTTCGATAGGCGAAATAACCTTGGGCATGCCGTCTTCGCTGCCAATTTCTATACCCAGGCCACCGAAGCCACCCTGGGTGATGGCTTCCATTTCCTTGAATGCCTCGGCATCCAGATAGGTGGAATGCGGGTCCAGGTCGCTGAACATGCCCTTGATGGCGTCGTTGACCAGTTTGTCGTCGGTGACGGGTTCGACGTAGCTGCTTTTGATGGCCGCAAAGACGTTGGCGAACTGCTGCAGCTCTTTCAATGGCAGGGGCTCGCCACGTTGCGCGGCCGCCGTTATGCCCAAGCTGATCAGGATCCCGCCCACTGCGCCCAGAACCACTAAACCCAAACTGCCTATCCTGCGAGTGCCCATGCACGTTCCCGGAGTAAATTCAAAATAATGGCGCCTCGTGCGTCACAAGGCAAATAGTAACGAAATTAGCGCCTTAACCAAAGCAGCGGATTCACTGGCGTGCCCTGGTGCCTGATTTCAAAGTATAGACCCGAGTCTACCTGGCCGCCGGTGGCGCCCACCGTGGCGACCGTATCGCCGGCGGCCACCACATCGCCCACGCGCTTGAGCAGACTCTGGTTATAAGCATACACGCTCAGGTATTTCGCGCCATGGTCGATAATCATAATATTGCCGAATCCGCCCAGCCAGTTGGCGTAGACCACCCGGCCCGCGGCCACGGCGTGCACCGGCGTGCCTTCCGGCGAGCGCAGCACGATGCCGCGCCAAAGGCCGCCCTCGGGGCGTTCGGCGCCAAAGCGGCCCAACACCTCGCCCCCAACCGGGCGGGGTAAGTTTTTGCTCAAGCCCTTGAAGCCGCCCGGCGGCGGCAGGCGAGCCACCTGCGTTGCTGCCTGGCCTTCCCGCGCGGGGCTGGGTTCGGCCCGGCCAGGTTCGGCCCGGCCAGATTCGGTCCGGCCA
>JAEWEH010000125.1 GCA_023389535.1 Pseudomonadota bacterium | reverse complement strand
TGACCCACGATCAGGAAGAGGCCATGAACATGTCCGACCGGATCGCCATCATGAACAACGGCCGGATCGAGCAGTTGGGCGCTCCCAAAGAAGTGTACGAGTCGCCCCGGAACGTGTTCGCCGCCGGATTCCTTGGCGAGGCGAACATTCTCGATTTCCATGACCTGCATGCCGATTTCCGGCGCCACATGGGCTTGAGCCCCCGCGAGTGCCTGTTCATCCGCCCCGAGCGGGCTGTGCTGGCTCCGGCACCCGCCGAGGTCCTGGCCGATCGAACCCAGTTGACGGGCGAGGTGCTGAATGTTTCTTTCCTGGGCAACATCGTGCGCTACCAGGTCCAGCTCGACGGCGCCACTCGCGTCTACGCCGACAGCACCAATCTGTCGGATGCGCGGGTATTCTCCGTGGGCGATCAGGTGTCGGTAGGCTGGAAGCGGGCGGACGATATAAGGATCATCCACCATGACTGAAGCCGTCCTGCGCCAGCCGGCGAGACCGATGCATCTGCAGATGAAAAGCGAAAACCTGATCTATCCGGTGCTCGCCTTCCTGCTGATCTTCTTCGTCGTGCCGATTGTCTGGTTCTTCATCAAGTCCGCGCTCGACTACGAAGGCAATTTTGCGATGATGCTGCTGGAGACCTTCATGTCTCCCGTATTCATTACCGTCGCCTGGAAGACCATATGGATATCCCTGGTGGTGACGCTGTTCGCGCTGGTGGCGGCTTACCCCATTGCGTACAGCCTGACACGGTCCAATTCGTTCACCTTCACGCTGATCATCATATGCGTGATCGTGCCTTACTTTACGTCCATCATTGTGCGGACGTATTCATGGATGATCATCCTGGGCACCAAGGGGGTGGTGAACGAGTTCCTGCTGTATATCGGCGTCATCGATAAGCCCTTGAACCTGATGTACAACATGGTGGGTGTGGTCATCGGGATGACTTATGTGTTGCTGCCCTATTTTGTGCTGACCTTGTTCGCCACCATGAAAAGCATAGACGTATGGTTGCTGCAGGCTGGACGCAGCATGGGGGCGTCCAATTTCTATGTGTTCCGCAAGGTGTTCTTTCCTCTGAGCATGCCAGGCATTGTGTCGGGATTCTTGATTGTTTATATCCTCGCTGCGGGCTTCTTTGTGACGCCGGCCCTGATGGGCGGCCCCAATGATGTCATGATGGCCATGCTGATACAGCGCAATATAGAGGTGACCCTGGATTGGCCTTTGGCATCGGCCTTGTCTTTGTTCTTGCTGGTCGTCACATTGATCATCTATGCCTTTTATTGCAAGTATACGGACATGGACAAGATGCTGGGCAAATAAGGGGCGATGACCATGTTCAATCAAATTCGTTTCGTGAATTTCATATCGGCCATACTTTGTTTCGTGCTGATCGCGCCCATCCTGATCGTGGTGGTGATGTCTTTCGGCGCCAGCAGCTATATGATTTTCCCGCCCGTCAGTCTGTCGATGCGCTGGTATGAAGAGTTCTTTTCCAGCCCTGAATGGATGAGTTCGTTGGTGTCGAGCTTCCTGATTGCGCTGCTCGCCAGCCTGATCGCGACGACGCTGGGGTTCCTGGGGGCGTATTCACTGGTGCGCGGCAAGTACGGCAACAAGAAGCTGATCATTTCTTTCTGCCTGCTGCCCTTGATCGTGCCGACCATTATCACGGCCGTCGCGCTTTACTTTACGTCCGTGCCGCTGGAGCTGGTCGGATCCAAGGTATGGATCGCGGTGTGTCATGCGGCGCTGGCGATACCGGTGGTCTTGCTGATCCTGCTAAGTTCCCTGCAAGGCATCGATATATCCGTGGAGCGCGCCGCGGAGGGCATGGGCGCCAGCAAGTTCTACACCTTCACCCGCATCGTCATTCCCATGGCGGGGCCGGGCATCATGTCGGCGGCCTTCTTCAGTTTCCTGACTTCGTTCGACGAGCTGATTGTCTCGCTGTTCCTGGCGGGCCTGGAAAGCGAGACCCTGCCGGTCAGGATCTGGAACAGCCTGATCATGAACATGGAGCCGGTTATTGCGTCGATCAGTACGGTACTGATACTGATTACCATCAGTCTGCTGTTGATTGAGCTGATGGTACGGAAGATGCGGGCGTAGGGGTTGTACCGGCCGCGCTTGCCGCGCCGCCCGGTGGAGGGCGCTCGCGCGACGGGCGCAGCAACTGGCTCCATGAACATCCGTCGCGTGGATCTATTTCTAAATGCGCTGACCGGGTAGTATCGTCAGCATGAACCGCTGCCGGGCGCCTGCCCGGCAGCCGGCGGCTATTCAGAATGATCATGGAGCGAGACATTGAGCGTTGCGATAAGAATCAACGGGGACAGGCTATGGGATAGCCTGATGGAATTGGCACGGATCGGCGCGACGCCGGCAGGCGGCGTCAACCGGCAAGCGCTGACCGACCTGGACAAACAGGCCAGGGATCTGTTTTCCGCCTGGTGCCGCGAGGCCGGCTGCGTCATGCGCACCGACCCCATCGGCAACCTCATTGCCCGCCGTCCCGGGCGCGACGATACACTGCCCTCCATCATGATGGGCAGCCACTTGGACAGCCAGCCCACGGGCGGCAAATTCGATGGCGCCTATGGCGTGATGGCCGGGCTGGAAGTGCTGCGGTCGCTGCACCATGCCGGCGTCGTGACCGAGCGCCCCATCGAGGTCGTCGCCTGGACAAATGAAGAGGGCGCGCGCTTCGCGCCCTCCATGATGGGTTCGCTGGTTTATACGGGGCTGATGAGCCTGGACGAGGCGTTGGCTGTCAAGGATGTGGACGGCGTCAGCGTGGGGCAGGAACTGGCCCGTATCGGCGCGCAGGGCTCGCCCGATCCTTACGGCAAGCCGGCTGCCTACTTCGAGGCGCATATCGAGCAAGGCCCGATACTGGAAGCCAAAGAGAAAACCATAGGCGTGGTGTCCGGTGGGCAGGGGCAGTGCTGGTTTCAATTGACCTTGAAAGGCCGCGCTTCCCATGCCGGCACGACGCCCATGGATTTGCGCAGCGATGCGCTGGTGGGCGCGGCGTCCATTGTCGGCGAACTGAATCGCATAGGCCGGGCGCATGCGCCGGGTTGCGCGACGTCGGGCCGCATGCTGGTGTCGCCCAACAGCCCCAACGTGATCCCGGATTCGGTCTATATGACGGCGGAAATGCGCCACCCTGAAGACAGTGTGCGCGCAGTCATGGAAGAGGCTTTCCGCAAGGGGGTGGACGAGGCGGTGCAGCGCAACGGGCTGGAACTGGACATGATCAAGGTGCTGGAGCAGCCTGCCGCGCCATTCGACGCGTCTTGCATTGCCGCGATCCGCGAGGCGGCCGAGCGCAATGGCTACCCGTGCATGGACATCATCAGCGGCGCGGCGCACGACGCCGTCGCCATGTCGCGCATCGTGCCGACCGGCATGGTGTTCGTGCCCTGCGCCGGCGGCATCAGCCACAACGAAATCGAAAGCGCGGAGCCGGCCGATCTGGCCGCCGGCTGCCAGGTCCTGGCCGAGGCGGTGCTGGCCCATGCGGGTATTCCGGCAATTGCTAATAGCTAATTCTTGTTTCCGCCTAGGGCCGGCTCGCCCTTAAGATGGCCACGGGCCTAAGGATATCCCTATGGTGGTTATCCCTAGCTTCCCCGGTTTTCCCTATGGGGATTGCTCGTGGCTCCCATTAGGCTCATAGCCTGGCCCCATCAAAAGCCGGTGCGTGGCTCTATGGCCCAAAATTGGCCCGATGATAATCTCGATTCGCATCGACCCTGCGCTCCGGAAGGGCGTCCTTATTAGATTTGGAGACGAAACATGTGCAAGTTGAAACTGGCCATGAAGGCGGTTGCCGCGGCGGCCGCCACAGCATTATTCGCGGCCGGCGCCGCGCTGGCCGACACGCCCAAGCAAGGCGGTACGCTGGTGGTGGGGCAATTCCAGGCCCCGCGGCATTTGAATGGCGGTGTGCAATCCGGCATGGCGACGGCGCTGCCCAGCAGCCAGTTGTTCGCCAGCCTGCTGCGCTACGATGATCAGTGGAATCCTCAGCCCTATCTGGCCGAGTCGTGGGCCTGGTCGGAGGACGGCAAAGCATTGACGGTCAAACTGCGTACGGATGCGGTTTTCCATGACGGCAAGCCGATCACGTCCGAAGACGTGGCCTTTTCTATCATGGCCATCAAGGCCAACCATCCCTTCCAGACCATGTTCGGCGCGGTGGAAGGCGTGGACACGCCCGACGCCCATACCGCGGTCATCAAGCTGACCCAGCCGCATCCGGCCCTGCTGATCGCGCTGTCGCCGCCTCTGGCGCCCATCATGCCCAAGCACATTTACGGCGACGGGCAAGATTTGAAGGCTCATCCGCGCAACTCCCAGGACGTCGTCGGTTCGGGTCCGTTCAAGTTCAAGGAATTCGTGCCGGGCAAGGAAGTGGTGCTGGAGCGCTTCGACAAATATTTCCTGAAGGGCAAGCCTCACCTGGACCGTATTGTCTATCAGATCAATCAGGATGCAACGACTTTGCTGATCGGCCTGGAGCGTGGCGATCTGCAGATGCTGCCTTTCATGAACGACCCCATCGTGTTGCGCCGCGCTGCGGACAACAAGAACCTGGTGTCGCTGTCGGATGGCTACGAAGGGGTGGGCGCGCTGAGCTGGCTGGCCATCAATACCGAACGCAAGCCGTTCAATGATGTGCGTGTGCGCCAGGCCATTGCTTACGCGTTGGACAAGAATTTCATCATCAAGGCGCTGACTGCCGGCTTTGCCAAGCCATCCGATGGCCCGCTGGTGGGGTCCAGCCCGTTTGCCACGAAAGACTTGACCGCCTATAAAG
>JAEWEH010000200.1 GCA_023389535.1 Pseudomonadota bacterium | reverse complement strand
CGGAACTGGAAGATGGCAACCGGTCTGCGCTGTCGATATATGCGGATGTGCTGAAGCGGGATCTTGCCTATGGCCCTTCGGATGAAGAGCTGCTGGATCTTTTCATCGTGAACCCGGGCGGTCCGCTGCATGTGTTTTATCACGGCGGATACTGGCGCATGCTGCATAAAAACGACTTTTCGTATATCGCGCACGGCATTCTGCCCCACGGGCATAATCTGGCGATCGTCAATTACGCGTTGGTGCCCAGCGTCAGGATGGGCGAATTGGTTGCGCAATGCGCACGGGCTTTGCACTGGCTGATGGCCAACGCCGAAACGTGTGGCTTCGATGCCGGACGCGTGTCCATCTCGGGGCATTCGGCCGGGGGCCATCTGGCCGCCATGATGGCGACAGAAACCTTTGCGCATCCGCTGGCCTCCATCTGCGCCATGAGCGGGATCTTCGACCTTGCACCCATCCAGCAGTGCTTTCTCAATGATGTGCTGACGCTCTCCAACGACGAGGTCAACGATTACAGCCCGCTGCGGCTCACGCCTCGTTTCAACGGCGACCTGCATATATTGACGGGAGCCAATGAGGGTCCGGAATATGAACGCCAAGCGCGGGAACTGGTGCAAGCCTGGTCGGAATGCCGGCCCGCCCCGCGGCTGACCCTAGCGCCCGGCCATGACCACTTTACCCTGCGCGCTGCGTTGGCCGACCCCGACTCAGAAGTCACAAAGCATGCTCTGTTCTTATAGCAACACGTAACTGGGAAACCACGATGGCAAGCAAATCACTTATCGACGCCTGGACGCATTTGTTGGGTCTATGCAAGCTCTCCGCCGGAGAATCGGTGGCGGTTCTTGTGGGGGATATCACCCATCCGGAGCACTTGCAGGCGGTCAAACTGGCGCTTTCAATGGGCGACCATATTTATTACATCATGGAGCTGGGCGAATCGCCCAGCATCAATGTAGGCGGCGATTCGACGGCCGCCTACGTGCCAACCGCGCTGGCATCGAATCGTGTGGCGATAGAAGCCCTGAAACAAACAGACCTCATCATCGACCTCATGGGGATGTATCGCGGCGGCGAGCAAAAAGAAATCCTAGATGCCGGCGCGCGCATCATCCTCGTCAAGGAGGGCCCGGAGACGTTTATCCGTCTCAAACCGCAGCAGGAAGACAAGCGCATCGTCATGGATGCATTGGCGCTGTTCAAAGCCACACGGCAGATGCATGTCACTTCGGAGGCGGGCACCGATCTGGTCGCTTCTTTCGGCAAGTACGATTACCTGCCCCAGTATGGATTTTCAGACGAACGTGGCCATTGGGACCATTGCCCCAGCGCTTTTATCGCCGCATGGCCCACCGAAGAATCCATACACGGCCGCGTCGTCCTTAACGCCGGCGACGTGATCCTGCCTTTCAAATATTATCTGCGCACGCCTGTCGATCTGAAAATAGAAGCGGGGTATATCACTGCCATAGAAGGCGGCTTTGATGCGAAATATCTACGAGAATACATGGCTTCCTTCAATGATCCGGAGGCCTACGCGGTTTCGCACCTGGGCTGGGGCCTGCACAGCCGGGCCCACTGGACCATGCTCGGCATGTACGACAAGCGTCAGACCAACGGCATGGATTCGCGCTCATTCGAGGGATGCTTCATGTTCTCTACCGGCCCGAATATAGAAGGCGGCGGTGGTCGGGAAACGGCATGCCACTTGGACATACCTATGCTGGATTGCACCGTGGCGATGGATGACCGGGTAGTGGTGGAACAGGGGCGGTTGGTGAAATAAGTAGGCTCCCAGGGGCTTTTTAGCATTAACAGGCCCTGGCGCATTTTCGGTCGAATGTCCCGGCCCGCGCGGCAGGCGCGCGAGGCCGGGACGGGGCAAGACCCATTCCAGCAGCACAAGCCGCCGCAGAAAAAGGCCAAGCACACAAATCGCCCCTGCGGCGCCCCAAACACACAATCACGCAGCGGGCCGGGTGGCGGGGGCCGGGCGGCGCGACGTTCGGGGCGCAAGCGAGCCGTAGGCGAAGGGAGCACGAATGTGCGGACGAGCCAGGCGCAGCGGGCTCGGCGCGCAGGGCGCCGGGCCAGCCCCGAGGAGCAAGTCCGGCCCCCGCCACCCGGCTCGCGTCATAAGAATCAGCAGCGCCACAAACATTGGCACGCATCAGAACACAACGCAAAGCGCCGGCAGAACCAAGCAATGATTAAACTGAAAATGCTCTAGACTTTCTGCTCTTCATTCATTTGGCCTGTGGCCGCCAAATGCTCCAACAACAAGCGCGCGGCCGGTGTCAAGAATGCTTCATCCCGAAAGCACACGGCAAAGCGGCGGCGGGCCCAACTGTCGCTTAAGGGGATCACCCGCAGGTCGTGGGTTTGTGCATAGGGCTCAGCCACTTCCGCAGGCACAATGCTGATCGCCAGTTTGGCGCGCACCACACGGAAGGCGGCGTCGAAATTGGACACCACCAGGCGGTGCGCGAGCGTTTTGCCCTGCAAGGTGGCCTGGCGTTTCAGCAAGGCCAGTACCGCGCTGGCGGGTGGCAGGCTCACATACTCGTAATCCAGCGTCGCCGCGAAGGGTACGGACGTGCAGGCGGCCAAGGGGTGGTCCGAAGGCACGGCCACCGCCAACTGGTCGGTACGATAGGGACGCTGCTGCAGGCCCTGAAAATCGGCGGCGTCCCAGCATATGCCCAGCGATGCGACGCCCGCGCGGATGCCGCGCACAACATCGGGGCTGATGCCTTCTTCGATGCCGACCTGAATATCGCGGTGAGCCGGGTCTTTCAAGAAGGCGGCCACATCATCCGCCAGTGATTCGGCCAGCACGGAGGCGGTTGCCAGCACTTTCACTTGCCCTTTGACGCCTGCCGCATAGGAATCCATGTCGCGCTGGATTTGATCCGCCCGGGCCAGGATGGCACGCGCATGTTCCAGCAAGGTTTCCCCAGCCGGCGTGGGTTCGACGCCGCGCCGGCGCCGCGTGAGCAATGCCACGCCTACCGAATCTTCCAGGGCTGCCAGCCTTTTGCTGATCGCCGAGCCCACGATGCTGGCCTGTTCGGCCGCACGGGCGATACTGCGCAATTCGCACACGCTGACATACAGACGGAGGGTGGTGAAATCCAATTCGCGCATGATATTCCGTTCTGGAACGCTGAGTGTTCTTAAATTGATATATATCATGTTTGAAGAATACCTAGAATAGGGTCTCCCCTTCCCCCAGAGAGCAGCAGCATGTCAACACTTTCCGCCATTACCCCCGCAGCCGGCTCAGGCGGCAAGGCCTGGCCCGGGCATGCCATCGTCCGCGAAGTCGGCTTGCGTGATGGGCTGCAAAGCATAGGCAGGATCGTGCCGACCGAACAGAAGCTGGCATGGATACGCGACGCCCACGCGGCCGGACAGCGCGAAATAGAAGTCGGATCGTTTGTGCCGGCGCGGTTGTTGCCGCAATTGGCCGATACCGCCGACGTGCTGGCCTACGCCAAAACACTGCCCGGCTTGCGTGCGTCCGTGCTGGTTCCCAATCTGAAGGGTGCTGAACTGGCCATCGACGCCCACGCCGATCTGTTGATCGTGCCGCTTTCGGCCAGCCACCAACACAGCCTGGCCAATCTGCGCAAGACTCCGGATGACGTCGTCGCCGAGGTCGGACGTATACGCGCCGCGCGGGATGCGGCGGGATCCAATACCATCATCGAAGGCGGCATCGGCACGGCTTTTGGCTGCACCTTGCAAGGCGACGTCGCGCCGTCGGAAGTCTTGCGGCTGATGCAGGCGCTGCTGGATGCAGGTGCTGATCGCGTCAGCCTTGCCGACACTGTCGGCTACGCCGACCCTGCCATGGTCCTCGACTTGTTTGAACAAGCCCGGCGCGTAGCTGGCGACAAGCTGTGCTGCGCCCATTTCCACGACACCCGCGGCCTGGGTCTGGCAAACGTCATGGCCGCGCTGCAAACCGGGATTACGCGCTTTGATGCCTGCCTCGCCGGCATTGGCGGCTGTCCCCACGCGCCAGGCGCCAGCGGCAATGTCACGACCGAAGACTTGATATTCATGCTGGAAAGCATGGGCATCGCCACGGGCATCGATATTGAACAATTGTTGACTTTGCGCGGCCGGGTAGCCCAATGGCTGGACGGCGAGACTTTACACGGCACGCTATGGCGCGCGGGCCTGCCCAAGACCTTTCAAGCTTGCCCCGCTGGCTGACGCCGGCCACCACTTTTTTTGACGGACATCATGCAAGCCGATTTGACCCCCAGTTTATCCGCGTCTTCTCAAGCCTCGGGCACAACGGACCACGCCCCATCTCCGGCGCAAGGTACACGCAAGCGCATGCCCCTGACAGGCTTGCGCGTCGTGGAATTCACCCACATGGTCATGGGGCCCACCTGCGGCCTGGTACTGGCCGACCTGGGCGCCGAAGTCATCAAGGTCGAGCCCATCGAGGGCGACCGCACCCGCCGCCTCCTGGGCGCGGGCGCGGGCTTCTTCCCCATGTTCAACCGCAACAAAAAAAGCATCGCGCTGGACCTGCGCAGCCCGGAGGGCGCGGAGGCGGCTCGCAGGCTGGCGGCCAGCGCCGATGTGGTGGCGGAAAACTTCCGCCCAGGCGTCATGAAAAAGTATGGGCTGGATTATGCCGCCCTTAGCGCCGTCAACCGGCGCCTGATCTATGTCAGCCACAAGGGTTTCCTGCCGGGTCCGTATGAGTTGCGAACCGCGCTGGACGAGGTCGTGCAAATGATGGGCGGGCTGGCCTATATGACCGGGCGCCCCGGCGACCCGCTGCGCGCGGGCACCAGTGTCAATGACATCATGGGCGGCATGTTCGGCGCAATAGGCGCCATGGCCGCCCTGATCGAGCGCGGCATCACCGGCAAAGGGCAGGAAGTGCAATCGGCGCTGTTCGAAAACAACGTCTTCCTGGTCGGCCAGCACATGCTGCAATATGCCATCACCGGGCAAGCAGCCGCGCCGATGCCGGACCGCATTTCGGCCTGGGCCTTGTACGACGTATTCACCGTCAAAGATGGCGAGCAAATCTTCCTGGCCGCTGTCAGCGACGCCCAATGGAAGACCTTCTGCCATGCCTTCGGATTCGCCGACCTGCTGGCACGCCCCGACCTGGCCACAAACAACGACAGGGTGCTGGTGCGTCCCGCCCTGCTGGCCGATTTGCGTACCCGGCTGGCCGGGTATAGCGTCGCGGAACTGTCTGCCATCTTCGAAAAAGAGGGTTTGCCTTTCGCCCCTATCGTCAAACCCGAGGAATTATTCGACGACCCGCACCTGCGCGCCACCGGCGGGCTGGCCGACATCCGCCTGCCCGATGGCAAGCTGGCCGGCCGGACCACACAAGCCGCGCTGTTTCCCATCACCATGGCTGGAAAGCGGCTGACCGTGCGTTCCGATCCGCCGACGTTGGGCGAGCACACAGCTGAATTGCTTTCCGGCCTGGACTATTCGCAGGAACAAATCGACGCCCTGGTTGCACAGGGCGCGGTTCTATAGTTTTTTCAAATACAACAAACGACCTGGAGACTTCCATGAAACTGTTCGACGAATCGATTACCCGCCGCCAAGCGCTGGCTACCTTGGGCCTGGCGGCCATCGCATCGCCGCTGTCCGTACTTGCGCAAAGCGACCGTCCCATTACCTTCATTCTGCCGGTGGGGCCGGGTTCGGGTGTGGATACGATCACCCGTTCCGCCGGCGCCGCGATGTCCAAGGCATTCGGCCATACGGTCGTGATCGAAAACAAGCCCGGCGCTGGCGGCATCATCGGCACGTCGGCCTTGGTCAAGGCTCCCGCCGACGGCTATACCTTGGGCATGGTGTCCAACAATCATGTGGTCTATCCCAGCGTATACAAAACGGTGCCCTTCGATCCCATTGCGGACATCACCCCCATCTCCCTCATCGGGTCGACTCCCCTTTTATTGGTGGCCAACCCCGCCAAGGTACAGGGGAAGAATCTGCAAGCGGTGATCGCCGACATGAAGGCGCGGCCCGACGACTATACCTATGCCTCGTCGGGCAACGGCACTATTCTGCACTTGGCCGCGGCAATGTTCGTCGACCAAGCGCAAGTCCACGTCAGGCATATCCCTTACAAAGGGGTGGGCCCCATGACCACCGACCTGATCGGCGGCCAGGTGGATTTGGCGGTCTCATCCCTGCCCGCGGTATTGCCCCATCTGAAGAGCGGCGCTTTGCGTGCGCTGGGCGTCTGCGGCGCCAAGCGACTGCCCAGCCTGCCCGATGTGCCGACCCTTGCAGAGCAAGGCCTGCCGAACTATGAATGCGCCGGCTGGTTCGCCACCGTCGCGCCCGCCAACTTGCCGGAGGCGGACACGCAAAGAATCTACAAGGCGCTCGTCGCTGCCTTCCGAGATCCGGCCGTGCAGGAAAGCATGGACAAGCAGGGCAATACCATTCAGCTGCTGACGCCCGAAAAAACGGCACAGTTCTTCCGGTCAGAACTGAAGAAATACGCTGACGTTGCAAGAAAGTCGGGGATAGAAAAGGTGTAGGCCAATGGCGCTGCGGCGCGCGGCGTCCGGATTACACAGCCGCCGCCGGCCCGCAGCGATTATGCCACTGCAAACAAGCCTTCCTTCTTCAGGAAGGCAACGATCTTGTCCAGCCCTTCACCCGTCTTTAGATTGCACATGACGAAGGGCTTTTCCCCCCGCATACGCCGCGTATCGGACTCCATGACTTCCAGGTTAGCCCCGACATAGGGCGCCAAGTCGGTTTTGTTGATGATGAATAAATCCGACTTCGTAATGCCCGGCCCGCCTTTGCGCGGTATTTTCTCGCCGCTGGCGACATCGATGATATATAGGGTCAAGTCCGACAGTTCCGGGCTGAAGGTCGCGGCCAGATTGTCCCCGCCCGATTCGATAAAGACGATATCGGCATTGGGGAATTTATCCAGCATGCGGTCTATGGCTTCCAGATTGATCGATGCGTCTTCCCGTATGGCGGTATGCGGGCATCCGCCCGTTTCCACGCCAAGAATGCGTTCGGCCGGCAATGCGCCCGACAAAGTCAGCAAACGCTGATCTTCCTTGGTATAGATATCATTCGTGATGGCGATAAGGTCATACTGGGGGTACATGCTTTTGCAGACCATCTCCAGCAGGGTGGTCTTGCCCGAACCCACCGGCCCGCCCACGCCGACGCGCAAGGGCGGAAGGCTTTTTTGGCGGCCGGTCAGTGATGAAATATCGTGCATGGCGTCAGTCTCGAAAAAAATGAGGTCAGGAGCGGAACAGACGGGAAAACTGGCTTTCGTGGCGGGAAGAGACGATCGCGTATTGCGGCGCGAACGTACGCAATAGGGGAGGCGTTGCCATGCTGTTGCGGATGGCTTCTTCGATGACCCCGGGAAGCTGCATTCGCAGCTCAGTCAAGATGCGCTGCCCGGCAAGCTGACCCAGGGGTACGCTTTTTATGGCCGCCGCCACTTGGTTTTCCAGCCAGGTAAACAGATAAGCGCTTAGTCCGGCCCGTCGCGGCAGCTGCCATTCTGCGCATAAAAATGCATGCACCAGAGGCAAGGTAGTGGGACGGATCGCTTTCAGCGCCTGGCGCTGGTCGGCGCCGGCCCAATCCAGTTCGTGCGCCAGTCTGGCCAAAGCCCGACCCATCTGTTCGGTTTCCTGCCGCAGTTCATGCGTTTCACGAGACGCGTAAAACCATTGGTTCCAGTACTCCACGGTTTCGACGTCGTGATTCTGCCATGCCCCAAACAGCAGACACCATAGTGGGGCTTCGGCCTGCGCCATGACCTCATGAAGCTGATCATGCATCCATGCGCGCGCGGATGCTTCATGATGGATGAGCTTTAGCTCGACGGCGGCTTCCAGGCCTTGCGAATAGCTGAACCCGCCTATGGGCAGAGCCGGCGACGAGAGCTGCTGTAGTGCCGCCAACTGCCCGGCCTGCATATCGGGCTGCATGCTAGCCGCCTTTTGCGCCGCGGTCGCCTGGCAAGCCGTGTTCGTGGGAATCATGATGGTGGTGATCATGGCCATCGCACGCGTGGCCATGGGTGTGATGATGGCCCCCAGGGCGGTGGCCGGTGTCTTGCGAGTGCGCATGATACGGGTTGTCATCCGGACGACCGGGCTCGTGTGCCCGGTAAGCCGCCTGGGCCAGCGCATAGTCCTCGTCGAAGCTTTCGTCGTGCCCATGACGATGGCCGCCGCCGTACGCGCCAACGTCCGGCTCGAAGGCTGCCTGGACCTGGTCCGCCTTCACCCCGCCCAATTGCTTCAGCATATCGACCAGAACCGGATCATATTCCAGCTGCAGATAGCCGTCGCCAATCTCGAGCAGGACATGGCGGTTGCCCAGGTGGTAGGCTGCGCGCGTCAATTGCAGTGGTGACTGCGCCGTGACGCGC
>JAEWEH010000117.1 GCA_023389535.1 Pseudomonadota bacterium | reverse complement strand
CTATGGGCCAGCTTCAGGTAGATCGCAAGCGGGGTATCGAGATCTGCGTAGGTTTCCGCGATAAGGGGGATGCGGTTGTAGCCTTGCGCTGCCAGTGCGTTGAATTCGATTTCTGTCATAGTGGTCCTGTTGTTTGCATACAGGCCGGGACAGAATCAAGAAAGCCCGGCCATTTTAGGGTTCCGGGCTTTGCTTCTACTGGTAATGCAGGCGGCGCTGGAAGACGGATCTTGACGCCGGGAGTGGATTACCGCTACCCAGAACACAAACGCCACCAGCGCCAGATGGCGCGGGGCGTGGTGCAGTAATAAAGGGTAGCGGTCATGTTCTTTATGTGGCTTTCAATGGCGGGCCGCCCACCGGGCTGCTTCCGCTATGGACGTAACTATATCATCGACTGCAAGAGTTCGCACGTCCAATCCTTCGTTATAGCCATACGGCACCGCCAATACGGTGATGCCGGCGGCCCGCGCCGCCTGGGCGTCGTTCAACGAATCGCCTATGGACAGGGCTTGCCCGGGCGCAACACCCAGCAGCGTGCAGGCATGCAACAGGGGCATGGGATCCGGCTTCTTGCGGGCGCAGGTGTCGCCACAGACCACATGGCTGAAATACTGGGCGATATCGAAGCGATCGAGCAGCGGCAGGGTGAATTCGGTCGGTTTGTTGGTGACCACCGCCATGTCCAGGCCGGCGTCCCGAAATGCCTGCAGCCCGTCCAGTGCGCCCGGATACAGGACCGCCTGGTCGCCGTTGATCCGCGCATAATGGCGGCCGAAGATGTCCAGCCCGTGCTGGACTGTGCCGGCATCGGGGGCGGCCCCGGCGGGATTGTTGGCCAGTGTGCGCCGCACCAGGTGTTCCGTGCCTTTGCCCACGTAGGTGGCGATCAGGGACTGCGACAAGGCGGGTAGGCTGAATTCGGCGCGCATGGCGTTGGCGGCATGGGCCAGGTCCGGTATGGTGTCCAGCAGCGTGCCGTCCAGATCCAGCAGTACGGCGGAAAAATCCATGTCAAGGTTCCGTAATGAAAAACAGTTGGTCGCGGGTCAGGCCCGACGCATGGCTGTCATATGCGGGTGTTAGATTCCCTTACATTCTTGCTTTTGCGCATTCGCGCCCGATGTTAACAGACACTCTAGATCCTTCAATGAACGCTACTCTACTGCGGCATCACGCGGCTTTCCCGCAGGGCAGCGCCGAATTTTTGAAAAGCATGGAACTGTTGGCCAGTTTTCGCAAAGTGTTGCACGAGGAAGCGTTGACCCCCCTGTACCAGCCCATCGTGGATCTGTTGTCGGGGGAAATCATCGGCTACGAAGGCCTGATACGGGGGCCATCCGATTCGCCCCTGCATGTGCCGGCGACCTTGTTCAATGCCGCGCGGCTGTGCGGGGAGACCGCCGAGCTCGAACGGCTATGCCGTAAAGTCCATATCGACAAGTTCGTCCAGATGGGCTTGGAAGGCAAGCTTTTCCTGAACATGAGCCCCGATGTCTTGTTGAAGCCGGCATCATGGCCCCAGGCATCCGCGCCGGAAGGCCGCTTGCCGCCGGAAAACATCGTCATTGAATTGACCGAATCGGACGCATCGTCCGATTACCCGCTCTTGCGCCAGGCGGCTTCGGACTATCGCGGTTTTGGGCTGCAAATCGCCATCGACGATCTGGGCGAGGGTTTTTCCAGCCTGCGCTTATGGTCGGAATTGCGGCCCGAATTCGTCAAGATCGACAAGTACTTCGTGCAAGGCCTGGACACGGACGCGGTCAAGCGCCAGTTCGTACGCTCCATCTTTGAAATCGCGCAGCAATCGCGTTCGCTGGTCATTGCCGAAGGCATCGAAACCGAAGCGGAGCTGCAGGCGGTACGCAGCCTGGGCATTCCTTATGGCCAGGGTTACCTGCTGGCCAGGCCGGCCACCGATCCGCCGGCGGCGCTGCCTGCGAAAACCATGCGTCTGTTCGGATCCGGCGCGCCCCAGCCTCGCACCCATGACGCCTACAAAGGCTGCGCCACGGCGCGCAAGATATTGCGCACGGTGCCGACCGTGGCCGACACCACGGCCACTAACGATGTCTATGACATTTTCAAGAAGCAGACGGACCTGCAAGTCCTGGGCGTATTGCGCAATGGCCTGCCCATCGGGTTGATACACCGGCTGCGCATGCTGGACAAGCTGGCGCGCCCTTACCATCGCGAACTATACGGCAACAAGCCTTGCGCACAGTTCATCGAGCACCAGCCGCTGATTGTGGAACACAACACCAGCCTGCAGGATCTGGGTTATTTGATATCGGAATCGAACCCGCAGCATTTATCGGATGGCTTCATCATCGCCGATGGCGGGCGATTCATGGGCGTGGGTACGGGCATGGATCTGCTGCGCGAGATCACGCAGATGCAGATCAACGCGGCCCGTTATGCCAACCCATTGACGCAGTTGCCGGGCAACGTGCCTATCAATGAACATATCGAAGCGCTGCTCGAGCAGCAAGAGCCTTTTGCCGTGTGCTACGGTGATCTGGACAACTTCAAACCCTTCAATGATCTATACAGCTACCGCAAGGGCGACGAAGCCATACAGATCACCGCCAAGCTGTTGCGCACGCATACCGATCCCGGCTGCGATTTCGTCGGCCACATTGGCGGGGACGATTTCATCGTAGTTTTCAGAAGCGCCGACTGGCGCCAGCGCTGCCAGCGCATCGCCGACGACTTCCCGGCGGTGACTGCCAGCCTGTACAAGGACCACCACCTGGCGGGCGGCGGCTATGTCACGGAAAACCGCCAGGGCGTGGAAGTCTTCCACCCTTTGATCAGCATCTCGCTGGGGGTGACCCAGGTCCGCGCGGGCCTGCCGTATTCCAGCCACCAAGTGGCGGAACTGGCGGCGCAGGCCAAGTCAGAGGCCAAGAAGACGCCCGGCAATGCGGTGTTCGTGGACCGGCGTTCGGGGTGCCCGAACATGGGGCTAAACTGAACAGGAGGCGCCTTTGGCCAGTTCCGTACGCATGGCGTCGATGACCGCTTTGTAATCGGGCTGGCTGAATATGGCCGACCCCGCCACAAAGGTATCCGCGCCCGCGGCGCGTGCGGCGGCGATATTGTCCACCTTGATGCCGCCGTCCACTTCCAGCGCGATGTCCTGGCCGCCTGCGCTTTTCCAGGCGTCGATCTTGCGGCGCGCCTGGCGCAACTTATGCAATGTTCCCGGTATGAAGCTTTGCCCGCCGAAGCCAGGGTTCACGGACATCAACAGCACGATGTCCAGCTTGTCCATGACATAGTCCATCCATTCCAGCGAGGTCGCCGGGTTGAAGACCAGGCCCGCCTTGCAGCCGTGCTCTTTGATGAGCGCCAGGCTGCGATCGGGGTGGCGCGAGGCCTCCGGGTGGAAGGTGATGATGTTGGCGCCTGCCTTGGCAAATTGCGGGATAATGTCATCTACCGGTTCGACCATCAGGTGCACGTCTATGGGCGCATTCGTGTGGGGCCGCAGCGCTTCGCAAATCATGGGCCCCATGGTCAGGTTAGGCACATAGTGGTTGTCCATGACATCGAAATGGATCCAGTCGGCGCCGGCGGCGACGACATTCTTGACTTCCTCGCCCAGTCGGGCGAAGTCGGCGGCCAGCAAGCTGGGCGCGATGCGAGTAGGTTGTGTAAATGGCATGGCTTTTTAACCGTTTGTGCGCATGGTGCGCAGATACTGGGGCTGCGAATATGTCATTATTGCAGCTTATTCCGCCGCCCGGCGCAGGCGCCGCCATTCAAACTGGAACTCGAATATGAAACCTTACGATCTCGAGGTCACTGTGACGCCGCAGTACCTGCCGGACCAGTCCGAGCCCGGCGAACACCAATATGTGTTTGCCTATACGGTGCGCATCACCAACAATGGGCAGCGCTCGGCCCAGGTCATCAGCCGTCATTGGGTCATTACCGATGGCAAGCAAAACACCCAGGAAGTCCGCGGCCTGGGCGTGGTCGGCCAGCAGCCTTTGCTGGGCCCCGGTGAAAGCTTCGAATACACCAGCGGGTGTCCGCTGCCCACGCCGGTGGGCACCATGCGCGGCACCTATCATTGCGTGGGCGATAATGGCATTCCGTTCGAAGTGCCCATCCAGGAATTCGTGCTGGCCATGCCGCGCACGCTGCATTGACAGCCTACCCGGGCTGCCATCGGTCTCCCAACTTTGTCTGCGAGTCTATGAAAAGAATTTTGCTTTCTTCGTGCCTGCTGGCGCTATTGGCCGCCTGCAGCACGGTGCCGACCGGTCCTGAATCGACGACGGCGCAGCCGGGCGAGAAGCCGGTCGATATCGCCGAGCAACCCTTGCGCGTGCCGCCGCTGGAATCCATGCGCGATACGCCGCCGCGCGCCTTGGCGGGCAAGTTCCAGGCGGTGGGCTGGGGCGCCTTGCGCGGCTGGCAGGGTGACGACTTGAACCATGTCTGGAAAGCATTCATCAATAATTGCAAAGGCCTGATGCGCCCGGTGTCGGGGTCGCTGGCCATGCAGGCACGCGCCACGCCGCGCGCCTGGCAGCCGGTGTGTGCTGCCGCTGCCCAGTCCGGGCTGGATGCCGGCAACGCCGGCACGGAAGCCGTCAGGCAATTCCTGCATACCCATATGCAGCCCTGGCGCCTGATGGATGCGTCCGGCAAGCCGGCACAGAATACGGTCACCGGCTATTACGAACCCCTGGTGCGCGCATCGCGGCAGCGCGGCGGCGCCTATCAATGGCCGCTGTATGCCGCGCCGGAAGACTTGCTGACCATAGATCTGGGTGCGGTGTACCCGGAGCTGGCCGGCAAGCGCGTGCGCGGCAAGCTCGTGGGTAAAAGGGTGGTGCCCTACGACACCCGCGCCGAAATCGCCGCCGCCGAATCGCGGCAGCCGCCCGCCATCGTGTGGGTCGATGATCCGGTCGAGGCCTTTTTCCTGCAGATACAGGGCTCGGGCCGGGCCGTCCTGCCGAACGGCGACACCATACGGCTGGCGTATGCCGACCACAACGGCAGGCCGTATATGTCCATAGGCCAGTGGCTGGCGCAAAAAGGCGAACTGACGCTGGCGCAGGCGTCCATGCAAAACATCAAGGCCTGGGCCAGGAACAATCCCGCGCGCGTGCAAGAAATGCTCAACGCCAATCCCGCCATGGTGTTCTTCCGCGAAGAAGCCGTGCGCGATCCGGAACTCGGCCCGAAGGGCGCCTACGGCATCCCCTTGATCGGCCAGCGCTCCATCGCCGTCGACACCAGCTTCGTGCCCCTGGGCACGCCGGTCTTCCTGGCCACCTCGCAGCCCGCATCCAATGCGCCCCTGGCAAAGCTGGTATTTGCCCAAGATACGGGCGCTGCCATCAAGGGCGCGGCGCGCACTGACTTTTACTGGGGTTTCGGCGACGAGGCCGGGGCCATGGCCGGCCGCATGAAACAGCGGGGCGAAATGTGGGTGTTATGGCCCAAACAGGCGGGGGCTCCTTCAGCGCGATGAAAAAAGAATCGGCATTGGTTTGCGGCACCGGCATAGCCGGTTTGGCCGCGGCGCTGGGCCTGGGCAAGGCGGGGTTCGACACAACGCTGTTAGGTCCGCGCACTGTGCCGCCCGCTGCCACCGACCAGTATTATCCGCGTGTCTATGCCATCTCGACATCGAGCCGAAGCTTCCTGGAACGCCTGGGCATTTGGGGCATGATGGATGCGCGGCGCATCACCGCGGTCGAGTCCATGGAGGTCTACGGCGACGCCAGCGGCCTGGTGCACTTGCACGCGTGGCAGGCTGCTGAACCGGCGCTCGCCTGGATCGTCGAATCCAGCGAAATGGAGCGCGCACTGCAACAGGCGGTGCAGGTGTTTGGCGTAGCGTGGGTGCCGGAAAAGTTCCAGTCACTGCACGCCGGCGCCGTGACGACCGATGCCGGCAGGGTGTTGAAGGCCGGTCTGGTGGTCGGGGCCGACGGTGCGCAATCGCCGTTGCGCCAGGCCGCCGGGATACGCCATACCTCGCGCGCCTACGGCGATACGGGCCTGGTCGTACACCTGAATGCCGAGCTGCCACATCAGAACATCGCCCTGCAATGGTTCACCGGGGATACGGTGCTGGCTTTGCTGCCTTTGCCGGACACCAGCGACGGCCATCAGGTTTCCATGGTCTGGTCCATGCCGGATGCGATGGCTCAACACTTCCTGAACATGCCGGAAGCCGACCGCAATGCACAACTTGAAGCCCGGCTGGCGGCGGCCAGCGGCGGGCGGCTGGGCCATTTGCAGGTACGCGGCCGCCTGTTCGGCTTTCCACTGTTTCTGGAAAACAGCGGCATGGCTGCGCCCGGTGTGGCCCTGGTGGGTGATGCGGCGCATCGCGTCCATCCTTTGGCGGGGCAGGGCCTGAATCTGGGCCTGGGCGATGTCGAGGCGCTGCTACATGTTCTGGCGGCCAAAGAACCTTATAGAAAAGCGGGCGACATGCGGGTCCTGGCACGTTATCGGCGCGCGCGCGCCGAGCCCGTCCTGGCGATGGGTTTCGCTACGGACGGCCTGCACCGTCTGTTTGCCGCGCAGGCCGCCCCAGTGGTGTGGGCGCGCAATATGGGCATGCAATGGGTGGATCGGCTGCCCATCATCAAGCGCCTGCTCATTGGCGGGGCGGCGGGGCGCTAAGATAGCGCATAATCTGGTCTTCGCATGAAAGAGCACGGGGGAACTTGTATGAATTTTCGCCTAGCGGGCAAACTGGCCGCGGTATTGATGTGTACATCCTTGTTTGCCGGCGGCGCCATGGCGCAGCAAGGCGACTTGGCGGCTGGAAGCAATGCGGCAGCGCCGGCGGCCAATGTGCTCTCCACTGAAGGCAATACGTCGGCCGCGCCCGCCCAAACCTTGTCCACCCAAGCTTCGGCCGATCCGCAAAGCGTACGCCAGGCTTTCAACCAGCGCTTTCCCGGCCTGAATATCGATGCCGTCAAGCCCACCCCCTTTCCCGGGCTGTACGAAGTACAGATAGGCATGGACCTGGTGTATGTGGATGCCGATGTGCATTACATTCTGCAGGGTTCACTGATCGACGCGCAAACACGCCGCGACCTGACGGCGGATAGGCTTGAAGACCTGTCCAAGGTAGCGTTCGCCGATCTGCCGCTGGAACTGGCCGTCAAGCAAGTCAAGGGCGACGGCTCGCGCAAGATCGCGGTCTTCGAAGATCCGAACTGCGGCTACTGCAAGCGGCTGCACCAGAC